>NZ_CEETQT010000009.1:10683-223496 GCF_979366295.1 Vogesella lacus | reverse complement strand
CCCATTCCGAACAGGACCGTGAAACGCCTTAGCGCCGATGATAGTGCAGATTGCCTGTGTGAAAGTAGGACACCGCCAGACTCCCCCACGGAAGCCCGACTCTATGAGTCGGGCTTTGTGCTTTGTGGCGAGCGAAGGTAAATCGACCGCCTGCTCCGGCGAACTGACAGAACGATGCCGTCGCGACGGCACTTGCCCCACAGAGTTCATCCCGCGCTAGACCTGACACCGTACCTTGCGGCCAACCTCTCCGCTGATTATCAGTGCATTGGTGATGGTGCAATCTCTCTCGTTTGTGCTTATGCTGTGACTTTGCAAATCGGATAGTTCTGGGCATGCAGGCGATCTCCTGTTTCACTCTTGAAAAACATCGTGGGCCATATGAATACTGGCCACGCTGTTCCAGACTGTTCAAAGATGGGCGTGATACTGGCATAGCTATCCCCGGCTATATCATTGAGGCTCAATATGCATGTGTAGCCGGTTATCTGCTGATTACCTCTCATGATTGTCCTGCCGAAGAGGCTAATGATTTCCTGCTGCTATCCGAGGATTTCAAGTTACTCGCCAGGCATGATCTTGCTGCGATGTATCGTACTTTTCTGTTGCAATCACATAGTGCAGATGGTGACCATCGTTTAATACTGAATTATCAGAACGGGTTGCGGCTGGTTTTGAAGCTGTCAAAGAGCTGGTTCGGTTTCCGATGGCGTTTACGCTTGCAAAGAATGTCGGCTGGCGATTGATTCAGAACCAAACGTAAATATTTCTCCGGATACCTATTTCGGGGGGTTATATGTTTGCACAGTTTTTGTCATGGATCGCTTTGCATGCAGTGTCGTTAGCGGCACTGGCTTTCTTGTTGCTCATCCTTGCCTATCGTCAATCGCAGATTCGACCTGCATTACGGCTTCCTCTCTTGCTGGTCGCCTTTATCCCCATTCTGTTTTTCCTGCTCGACTGGAAGCACTGGTCCGTTGTACTGCCGTTGCCGATCAGCTGGATTTTCGAGCTGATCATCATCCTTGCAGGCCTTGCGCTGATCCGGCTGGTCACGCTGGTATTGTTTCACCTGCTTTTGCCATTGCTAGGCTGGTCGGCCCCCAGAATTGTCGAAGACATTGTGCTGAGCCTTTCTATCGTAGGCTTGGGGCTGGTGAGGCTACACGAGGCAGGTGTCAGTTTTGGCCAGATTGTGACGACATCGGCGATTCTGACTGCCGTCATCGCCTTTGCCATGCAGGACACATTGGGGAATCTGTTAGCCGGTGTCGCCATCCAGCTGGATGATTCATTGCGTGTCGGAGACTGGCTGGAGGTCGACAAAGTCAGCGGGAGAGTGGTCGAAATCAACTGGCGGGCGACCAGTATCGAAACTCGCAACTGGGAAACCGTCGTAGTGCCGAACAGCATGTTGCTGAAGCAGCGCTTTACCGTGCTGGGCCGACGCCGCGGCCAAGCGGTGCAGTGGCGACGCTGGGTATGGTTCGATATCACGCTTGATACCCTGCCATCTCAGATCATCGCCTTGGTAGAAAAAGCCTTGCAGGAAGCCCATGTGCCGGCAATGGCAAGCGAACCCAAGCCGAACTGCCTGCTGATGAGTGTGGAAAACGGCATTGCCCGCTATGCGGTACGTTATTGGCTGACGGACTTGCAACTGGATGATCCGACGGACTCAACGGTCAGGACGCTGGTTGATGCCGCACTGCGACGTCATGACCGCAGGCTGACACCGCCGGTATTCAATATCTTCATGACCAAAGATAACGAGAAATACCTTGATGCCAGGCATAAGCGCTATACCGCAGAGCGGGTGACGTCTCTGCGGCAGCTATCGCTGTTTGGCATGTTGTCGGAGGACGAGTTGCTGCAGCTGGCAGAGCAGCTGAAATTTACACCCTTCGTCCGCGGAGACACCATGCTGGAGCAGGGGGCCATCTCTGACTGGTTGTATATCCAGATTCGTGGTGAGGCCGAAATGCTGCACCGGACCAGTGATGGCCGCGAAGTATCACTTGGACGTCTGCGGCCGGGTGACTTCTTTGGCGAGTTGGGTTTGCTGGCCGGCGAGGCCACACCATTCAGTGTGCGTGCACTGGCCAATGTCGAGTGTTATCGCGTGAGTCGCGAAGTCTTCCACGAGTTGTTCATCAAGCGTAGCGAGCTGTTGATGGCGGTATCTCAGGTGCTCAGCACGCGCATGCAGGAGCAGCAGCATCTGTTGCAAAGTGATGGCAGGTTTAGTGCTGTACAGAATGACACGCCTGACATGCTGGCGCGCTTGCGCTCATTTTTTGGTATGTGATGGAAAAATCAAGCACTTGCTTGGTATGATGCATTGTCCATTGCCCGGAGTGAAACAATGCGCAAATTGATTGCCTTGAAAGGAAACAGCCAGAAACTGGATGGCGGAGCGATGTTTGGTAATGCGCCACGCAGCATGTGGGCACAGTGGTTGCCACCGGATGAGCAGAACCGGGTCGAGCTTTCCTGTCGTTGCCTACTGATTGAGGAGGCGAATGGCCAGAAGATTCTGCTGGAAACCGGTATCGGTGCCTTTTTCTCGCCTAAGCTCAAGCAGCGCTATGGGGTGCAGGAAGACAGCCATGTGCTGTTGCAGCAGTTGGCCGCAAATGGCTATACGGATGCCGATATCGATGTGGTGGTGCTGTCACACCTGCATTTTGATCACGCTGGCGGCTTGCTGAGTGCCTGGCAGGCTGATCAGCCGCCTAGCTTGCTGTTCCCGAATGCCCGCTTTGTGGTTGGCCGTAAGGCTTGGCATCGTGCG
Organism: Vogesella lacus; assembly: GCF_979366295.1. NCBI lineage: Bacteria > Pseudomonadati > Pseudomonadota > Betaproteobacteria > Neisseriales > Chromobacteriaceae > Vogesella > Vogesella lacus. The sequence goes on along the minus strand of NZ_CEETQT010000009.1, from coordinate 220,702 downwards.
CTGAACCCGCATTCGCGTGATCGTGCCTCGTTTATTCCTGAGCTGTTGCAGTTGCTGGAGAACTCTGGCCGGCTGGTGCTGGTCGATGAGGCAAGCCCGGAATGCCTGCCGCAAGACTGGCGTATCCGCTTGTCTGATGGCCACACTCCCGGCATGTTGCTGACCGAGATTCCGACTGATTTCGGACCTATGGTGTTTGCGGCTGACTTGATTCCCGGCGCGCCATGGGTACATGTACCGATTACCATGGGTTATGACCGTTTTCCCGAGTTGCTGATTGATGAAAAGCAGGCACTGCTGAGTTATCTGGCGACAGAAGGTGGCGGCCTGTTCTTCACTCATGATCCGCAAACCGCCTGTGGCCATGTGCTGCATGACAGCGAGAAACACCGTTTCAGCGTTCAGGCGGATCAGGCCTGGCTGGCACAACAGTCTTGATGGCAGTGGCCATGAAAGTTTTTACATTCAAACACCTGTTTACGGCATAATCGCGCCCTTCGATATACCTTGTGCGTAAGCAAGGTAGTCGCCGACGCGAGAAGCAGCAGACCCCGCGCCATTATCCGGTGCGGGGTTTTGCATTTCTGTCGCAGACAGATGGCTGCTCGCGAGTGGCACAAAACAGAAAGAGGTGTGGAACCGGCGCGGTTCTTTTCAAGACAGGCAAGTAGAAGGGGAGCAGGGCATGCTCGTAGCTTTTGTCATTATTTATCTGATGGTTACGGTCGCGATCGGCTTATATGCTTCGCGTCGGGTTCACAACGCCAAAGACTTTGCCGTTGCCGGTCGCAGCCTGCCGTTTTTCATGGTGGCGGCGATGGTGTTTGCGACCTGGTTTGGCTCGGAGGCGGTGCTGGGCATTCCGGCCACCTTCCTCGAAGAAGGCTTTGCCGGCATTGTGGAAGATCCGTTTGGCTCATTCGGTTGCCTGATGCTGGTGGGGCTGATTTTCGCCCGGCCGTTATACCGGATGAATCTGCTGACTATTGGCGACTACTACAAGCAGCGCTATGGCAGCACGGTCGAGCTGATCATCTCCCTGTGCATTGTGGCGTCGTATCTGGGCTGGGTGGCGGCGCAGATGACGGCATTGGGCGTGGTATTCAATGTACTCTCTGATGGCATGCTGAGCACGACGCAGGGCACGCTGCTGGGGGCGGCTATCGTGCTGCTCTATACCCTGTTTGGCGGGATGTGGTCGGTAGCGCTGACAGACAGTTTCCAGATGGGCATCATCGTCTTTGGTCTGCTTTATCTGGTGTGGCTATTTGCCGACATGGCCGGTGGTGCCGATGTGGTGATCAGCTCGGCTGCGGCTGCCGGCAAATTCACCTTTATCCACAGCGTGGAGCCCAAAGACTTGCTGGCATTTTTTGCGGCAGCCATCACCATGATGTTCGGTTCGATTCCGCAGCAGGATGTGTTCCAGCGGGTGATGTCGGCCAAGAGTGAACAGGTCGCGGTGCGGGCAACCGTTGTCGGGGCGATCTTCTATCTGTGTTTCTGTATGTTGCCGATTTTCCTGATCTACGCCGCGACGCTGATTGACCCGGCGATGGTGCAGCAGTGGATGGGCCAGGATTCGCAACTGGTGTTGCCACGCATCATCATCGAGCAGACACCACTGTTTGCGCAGGTGATGTTTTTTGGTGCTTTGCTGTCCGCCATCATGTCGACTGCCTCCGGTACCTTGCTGGCCCCATCGGTGACGCTGACCGAGAACGTGCTCAAGCGCTTCATGCCGAAAATGACTGACAGGCAGTTCTTGTTGACCATGCGGGCTTGTATCGTGTTCTGCGCGCTGGCGACGACCTCGTTCGCCTTGTTGTCCAATGCCAGTATTTACGAGATGGTCGGCAATGCCTACAAGGTGACGCTGGTTGCTGCGGTTGTGCCGCTGTTTGCCGGGCTGTTCTGGGCAAGAGCGACCACCCAGGGGGCGATGCTGTCTATCGCGCTGGGCCTGAGCAGCTGGCTGCTACTTGAAATTACCCTGACGGATGCCGCCTTCTGGCCACCGCAACTGGCTGGCCTGTTGTTTGGTATTGGCGGCATGTTGCTGGGCTCATTGTTGCCACAGCGCTATTTTCTGCCAGCGCAAACCGTGAGTGCCTGACAGGCGCAAGATGATGCAGAACACTGTGTTGCCTGCATCATCTTGCCACGCTCAATCCGCTATGGCATGGTCATTATCATGAAAAATGACCATATTTCCCCGCGACTGGCCTACGGGCTGCTGGCGCTGACTTCCCTGTTCTGGGCCGGTAATTTCGTTCTGGCCAGAGCGATGCATGCCAGCATTCCTCCCTTGACTCTCTCGTTCGTGCGCTGGGTGCTGGCCTTGCTGATCCTGCTGCCATTCGGCGTGCGGCCAGCCTGGCAGCAACGTGCATTGTGGCTGCCGTATTGGCGGCGTTTGCTGGTGCTCGGTGTGCTGGGAGTGGGTTGCTACAACTCGCTGGCCTACTGGGGCCTGCAATACACGGCGGCTACCAATGCAGTGCTGCTGAACTCCTTCATCCCCATCCTCATTGTATTGTTTGGCGCACTGTTCTTCGGGCTGGCGATCAGCAAGCGACAAGTTATTGCAGTGCTGATTTCTTTTGCCGGGGTGTTACTGGTGATTTCCCACGGCGAATGGGCACGGCTGCTGACATTGTCGATCAATCATGGTGATGCGATTGTGTTCAGCGCGATGATTATCTGGGCCATCTATACCCTGTTGCTCAGAGGCTTGCCGGCAGGCTTGCATCGCATCGGTTTGCTGACCGTGCTGGTTTCGATAGGGCTCTTGTCGATTTTCCCCTTCTTTCTGTGGGAGCTGGCCTCCGGGGCTTCGGTCAGCCTGAATAGTGCAACCGTAATGACATTCGTGTATGTTGGCACTTTGCCTTCAGTGGCGGCCTATTATTTCTATAATCTGGGAGTCAGCAGTATCGGTCCGGCCAAGGCAGGGATGTTCATCCACCTGATGCCCGGTTTTGGTGCTGTGCTGTCGATGATTTTCCTGGGCGAGGCCCTGCAAAGCTATCACCTGGCGGGTATTGCGCTGATTCTCGGGGGCGTGGTGCTGGCCAGCCGTTCAACAGCCTGACGGAGCGCGTGCCATGAGCCGTTTCTGGAGTGACAGTATCAGGGATCTGCAACCCTATCAGCCGGGGGAGCAGCCCAGTCAGCCGGGTCTCATCAAGCTGAATACCAACGAGAACCCTTATCCGCCGTCGCCGGCGGTTACGGCGGCGATTGCTGCGGCCAACGTTGCCACCTTGCGCCTGTATCCGGATCCGAATGCCGGCGGATTGCGTCAGACGGTGGCCAGCTATCACGGTCTGAGTGCCGATCAGGTGTTTGTCGGCAATGGCTCGGACGAAGTGCTGGCCATGGTTTTTGCGGCCCTGCTGCGCCATCAGGCACCGGTCTTGTTTCCTGACATCAGCTACAGTTTCTACCCGGTATATTGCCGCTTGTACGGCATTCCATGGCAGGCCGTCGCACTGGACGAATCCTTCAATCTGGATCTCTCGGCATATCGTCAGCCTTGTGGCGGCATCATCTTCCCAAACCCGAATGCACCGACCGGCAAGCTGTTGCCGCTGGAGCAGATCGAGCAGCTGCTGCAGTGGCAGCCTGACGTGGTGGTAGTGGTGGATGAGGCCTATATCGACTTTGGCGGCAAGTCGGCTTGCAGTCTGATCGAGCATTATCCGAATCTGCTGGTGGTACAGACGCTGTCGAAATCACGCTCGCTGGCCGGTTTGCGTATCGGCCTTGCGATGGGGCAGGCGCCACTGATTGCCGGGCTGGAGCGGGTCAAACACAGTTTCAATTCTTATGTGGTAGACAGGCTGGCCTTGGCCGCGGCGCAAGCTTCGTACAAGGATGAAGCCTATTTCCGCAAGACCTGCCAGGCAGTCATCCACAGCCGTGAGCGCTTCAGTGCCGGCCTGCAGCAGCTTGGTTTTGATGTTTTGCCCAGTGCGGCCAACTTCGTCTTTGTCAGCCACCCGCAGCACGAAGCCAAGGCATTGCTGCAGTCCTTGCGCGAGCGCGGCATTCTGGTGCGTCATTTCGACCAGCCGCGTATCCGACAGTATCTGCGCATCAGTATCGGCACCGAAACCGAATGCCAGTGCGTGCTGGCGGCCTTGCACGAACTGCTGGCGGCTACGGTGGTGCCTGCCTGAGTGTTGTCGGTGCTGTTTCCTGATCTATTGCGGCCAACCCTGATGCGCTCAGGGTTGATTTTTTACCGGCCAGCCTCACACTAAGCGCATTACTCACCCCAACCCGAGGAATTCTCCATGGCAACCGTTACCCTGCGTGGCAATCCGGTCGATGTAGCTGGCAATCTGCCGGCTGTTGGCGCAACTGCACCTGCTTTCAACCTGACCGCTGCCGATCTGTCCGATGTTGGTCTGGCCGCGTTTGCCGGCAAGAAAAAGATCCTGAACATTTTCCCGTCGGTGGATACCCCGACTTGCGCGACCTCGGTACGCAAGTTCAATGAAAAGGCCGCTGCCCGCGAAGGCGTGGCGGTACTGTGCATTTCGGCTGACCTGCCGTTCGCGCAGAAGCGTTTCTGCGGTGCCGAAGGCATCGAGGGCGTGGCCAACCTGTCTACCTTCCGCAATGCCGGCTTTGCCGAGGCTTATGGCGTGAAGCTGGCTTCCGGCCCGCTGGCTGGCCTGACTGCACGTGCGGTAGTGGTGCTGGACGAGCAGGACAAGGTGCTGCACACCGAGCTGGTGGCCGAGATCGCCGACGAGCCGGATTACGAAGCCGCTCTGGCCGTGCTGTAAGACTGGCCTTCGCTGCATGAAAAAAGCGCCCCGCGGGGCGCTTTTTTCATGATGGCTTATTGTTGCCGCAGGCGGAACCAGGCAAGGTCGGTGGTGATGCGGCTGGTTGATGCCTGCCAGCGCTCCATGGCGGGCGCCAGTGACGTCATCTTGTTGAAGATGCCGCTAGCCAGGGTGGATACCTCATGACCCTGGTTGCGAATCTGCTGGCCGGCCTGATTCTGCTGCTGGCCGGCCTGGCCGATTTCACCCAGTACCAGATTGATGCTTTGCAGGGCCTCGTCCATGGCGGCGAGGGCATTGGCCATCTGTTGCTGGGCGCTGACTGTACCTTCGCTGGCACCGAGCGCCTCCTGCATGGTGGCGGCCAAGGCGCGGGTGGCGGTTTCCACGCGCAGCAGGGTGTCGAAAATACCGGCGGTGGCGGCGGTGGTGCGTTCGGACAGCTTGCGTACCTCGTCGGCGACCACGGCAAAGCCGCGGCCCTGCTCGCCGGCGCGGGCTGCCTCGATGGCCGCATTCAGTGCCAGCAGATCAGTCTGCTCGGCAATGTCGCGAATCATATTGCTGATGCGCGCGATGTCGCCAATTGCGGAGGTCAGTTGTTCGGTCTCGCCAACCGCACCCTGGATACGTCCAGCCAGAGCACCCAGCGAGCGCGAGGCCTGCTCCGATACCTGATGCGCAGTACTGGTCTGCTGATGGGCGTTGGCCGCATCCTGCCGTGCCAGCGCGATGTGTTCGACGATTTCGGCCGCCGAGCTGGCCACCACCTTGGCCGCACGCGAGCTGTGTTCGACCTGGTCGGCCTGCAGGCGCGTGGAGTCAATAACCTGATGCGTGAGTTGCAGGATGGCGACGGCATCGCGCTCATTGCCGGCGGCATTATCGCGAACTGCACTCAGCAGGTGTTCCAGCTTTTCCAGAAAACGGTTGATGTGTTGCGAGGCCTGCGACAGTTCGTCACCACCGTAAACCGGCAGCCGGGTCTGCAGCTGGCCATCACCAAGCAAATCCGCCGCGTGGCGAATGCCGGCAATCTGCTGTTTCAGGCGGCGGGCCAGCAGAATCTGCGAAATGGTAATGACGGTCGCGGCCAGAGCCAGTGGCCCCAGTACCAGAATCAGCAGTCGCTTGAGCGCACCGGCCATGGTGGCTTCGGCTTGCGCCAGCAAGTCCTGTTGCTGCAGCAGTTGTGCATCCAGCAGGCTGATCAGGGGCAGGGCGTGGCTGGTGTAGGCCACTTCAGGAATGTTCAGTGCATCTTGCGGTGCGCTTTCGGCAATCTGTAGCGCCGACTCGAGTTGCTGGTAATACTGTTGCCAGTGTTTGCCGGCCTGCTGGCCGAATTGCAGGCCAGCCTCGGCCGGCAGGTTCTGACTGATGGCTGGAATCAGGCGCAGCACCTGGCTCTTGACCTGGCGGATACGCTGCGCGGTATCGCTCAGCAGCGGATCGGCACGCGCCAGCGACAGTACTTCGGCCTTCAGCGTCTGCATATCGGTGTTCAGTTGCTGTTTTTGCCGATAGGCAGAGAACTCGCCCTGCCATGTCCACAGTTGCTGGCTGCTGAGCAACATGACGCCGACCAGACACAGCAAAGTCAGGCAAACCGTTAGCCACAAGCGCTTGATCAGAGTCATCTTCAAGGTCCATTTATAAATCCGGCGCAAGATTACTGCTGACTCATGACAAGCATGTGACGATTCATTGATCCTTATTTGACGGTCTGCGATGCGGTTTGTGGCAAGCGGGGCAAAAAGGCGATGGCGTCCTCGATATCGTGCTGTACCGGGTCCAGATAGCGGCGCGCATATTGCTGCCAGATGCCGCTGGTCAGGAACAGGCTGTACAAGTCTGGGTCGACATGGCCTTCTTCGGCCATTTTCTGCAGGATGCGCAGCGCTTCGGACAGGCTCTTGGCCGGTTTGTACGGGCGGTCGCTGGCGGTGAGTGCCTCGAACACATCGGCAATCGCCATCACCCGTGCCAGTACGCTCATGTCTTCGCCTTTCAGGCCACAAGGATAGCCTTTGCCATCCATGCGCTCGTGGTGACCACCGGCGATCTCCGGCACATCGCGCAGATGAGGCGGGAAAGGCAGTGCCCGCAGCATCTTGATGGTTTCGGTGATGTGCTCGTTGATCTTGAAGCGCTCTTCCTCGGTCAGCGTACCACGGCGGATTTTCAGGTTATAAAGTTCGCCGCGATGGTATTGCAGCTCGGGCACTTTCATATTGAAGCCCCACTGGCGCATGCTTTCTGCGCTATTGGCCTCATGGCGATGGATGCGGTGTTCGGGCTTGTCGCTCAGCAAGGGCTCGCTGACCGGCAGCGTGGCAGCCGGAATACCGGCGAGGCGTTCCAGCTCCATCGGGCCAAGGCCGAGTCGGTCATCCAGCGTGCGCTGCCAGGTCTTGCGCGCGATCTGCTCCAGCCTTTGTACGTCTTCATCCAGCATGAACTCGCCGCCCTGATTGCAGCGGGCAACAAAGGCAAAGTCATCATCGAGCTGGGCAAGGCGCGCGTCGCGGCTGTGTCGCAACAAGACCTCGTCTTCGCCTGCGGCCAACCTTTTCCAGTAGTTGATCTCGACATCACGCTTGAGCACTTCGAAGCGGGTGCGGATTTCGTGGATGCGGTCAAACAGCGTCTCCAGCTTGGTCGCCTTGTCGACCACGTATTCCGGTGTGGTGACCTTGCCGCAGTCGTGCAGCCAGCTGGCGATATACAAGGCTTCGCGGCTGGTGCTGTCGAGGCTGAACTCGGCCAGCGCCCCGTTCTGGCATTGGTGGGCGGCTTCGGCCAAGGCCTGGGCCAGATCAGGAACCCGCTGACAGTGGCCGCCGGTATACGGTGATTTGGCGTCAATCGCACCGGCAATCAGCTTGATCAGGGCATTCATCAGCTGCTGCAGGTTGGCCGCAAGTCGGCGGTTGTCGATGGCAATCGCGGCAAAGCTGGCCAGCGCCTGCAGATAGTGAATGCGGTGCGAGGCCTGCAATGCGGCGGTACTTTCGGTGCTGCTCATGACCAGCACACCGAGCAAGGATTGCGCATCCAGCTGCAGCGGCAATACCACCAGCTGGCGGGTGTCGCTATCACACAGTGCCTGTAGCGCGGGTGGCAGGAAGGGGTCGTTGGCAGGAAGGCTCAGCTTTTGCTGATGCAGGCATTGCTGCAGTAGCGGGTGCTCGCTTTCCAGCGGCCCCAGCGCGAGTGCCTCGCCTTGCTGGTTGACGCCATGGCTGGCTTGCAGGCCGTTTTCACCTTGCAGCCACAGACCGGCACTTTGTGCCGGCAAGGCACGCATGGCCGAGATCAGCACTTTTTCCAGCAAGGGCTCCAGATCACTTTCGGAGACAATCTGGCGGCTCAGACCGATAAAGTCGCGGATGGTGTCCTTCATCGATTCCGATGCCGCCATCAGCTCGTTCAGCTCGCGCACCGGGCCGCGTGGCAAGGGCTCGTCGCTGAAATCCATGTTCTGGATGCGCTCGGAGGCCATCACCAGACGGTGCAGCGGCTTGCTGAGCTTGCGCGAAACCAGCCAGCCTAGAGGCAGCATCAGCAACAGGATAATGGCGGGTATCCACATTGCGTCGCGGGTAATCTGTTGGCCGGTGGCAAACAGGTCTTGCTCGGGCATCAGCATCAGCAGCTTGGGGCCGTCCGGCTGATTACGGTTCAGCAGGGTCATCGAGATGTGCATCTTTTCGCCATTGGCCGTAATGGAGGCCGGCATGGCGGCGCCGACAGGCCATGCCCGGCCAAGGGCCGCGATGGAGGCATCGGGAAAGTTTTCCATCAGCATCGGGACTTTGGCATTGTCCGAGACGGTCGCGGTCACGAGTACCTGATGCTGATCATTGATGATGGCCATATCGCTGTTGGGGCTTGGCAGATTGCGCTGCAATACATCCCGCAAGGTGCTGAGTCGGATATCTACTCCGGCTATGGCTTGATGATCCTGGCTGCGGATGGCGTAGGTAATGCCCAGCTGTCCGGTGCTGGCAAAACGGTAGGGGTTGGTGCCGACAGCTTCGTGCGTGGTAAGGGCTTGCTGATACCACGGGCGCTGACGGGGGTCGTATGGTTTGTTGTCGTGATGCTCGTCAGGTTGGGTGGGCTGCAGTTCATTATCCAGAAATCGGAAAGTCTGCTCGGAGCGGCCGTCAGGGTGTTGGGTAACAAACTGGGCTAGCCAGCGGGCATCATGCCTGGCTTCAGGAAAGGCCTGGCGAGAAATCATATCCAGCCGGCGCACCAGGAAGAAGTCGCCGTTGAGATAGCCAAGATAAATGGCCTGCAATGAGGGATTGACCGACAGCGCCGATACCAGATGGGGGATGGCGGTTGCCCGCTCTTCGTGACCATAGCTTTGTGCCAGTCCGGAGTGAATGGCCTGATTCAGCGCAGTCACTGCGGCGCTGCGGTAATCGTTGATGTTCCCGGTAATCTGCCCTGCGGTGGCCTGGAACAAATCCTGCTGGGCGCTCAACAATTGCTGCTTGAGCGTCTGGTGATAGAAAAAGCCGACGGCCAGTGCGGTCAGCAGCACCAGTCCGGAAATCAGGCCAGTGAGTAGCAGTTGCAAAGACTGGCCACGAGGCAGGGTGCTGGCAGACATTTGTTGTGCTCCAATGGCATTTTTATATGCCACTATTTTATATTTCTATAAATGAGCCTGTCTTCTTTTAAATGAACTGAGGATAGTCTGCCAGACGTATTGCGATGCACAAAAAGCGACAATCAGCCTTGCAAGCTGGCCTTGTGCTTGTCCATTACGCGTACATAGTGCTCGGCCGAGTACTTGAAGTAGGCGAGTTCTTTCTCGGTCAGCGGCCGTACCTGCTTTACCGGATTACCCAGATACAGATAGCCGGATTCCAGCCGTTTGTTCGGAGGCACCAGACTGCCGGCACCAACCAGCACGCGGTCCTCGATCACCACGCGATCCAGCACGATGCTGCCGATGCCGATCAGCACTTCGTTGCCGATGGTACAGCCGTGCAGCGTCACATGATGACCGATGGTGACGTCGCGACCGATCACCAGCGGCGCGCCGACCGGATCGGCTTCGCTGCGATGACTCACATGCAGCATGGCGAAATCCTGCACATTGCTGCCCTCGCCGATGGTGATGCTGTTCACATCGCCACGGATCACCGCACAGGGCCACACCGAGACGTTGGCCGCAAGCGAGGTTTCGCCGATTACCACTGCCGCCTCGTCGATATAGCAACTGGCGTCGATCTGCGGCTGGTGACCATCGTAAGGGCGGATATTGCGCTTCATGATTTTGACCTTATCTTGGAATGATCAGGCAAGGCTATCACAATGGCCGCCACAAGATGCCGCCCGCCATGCGGCCAACCTTTGCGCACAGGACACCCCATGAGCCACAATCCGCTGCTCGACTTTAACGATCTGCCACGCTTTGACAGCATCAAACCCGAACACATCACCCCGGCGCTCGACGTGCTGCTGGCCGAGGCGCAAGCCGTAGTCGACAGCGTGGTTGCTGCCGGTGGTGACACCTGGGAAACCGTGGTCGAGCCGCTGAACGTCGCTACCGAAAAACTCGGCCGCGCCTGGGGCGTGGTTGGCCACCTCAATAGCGTGGTCGGTAATACGCCGGGCCTGCGCGATGCCTACAACGGCGAAATCCCGCGCATCACCGCCTTCTTTACCGAGCTGGGCCAGAACCTCGAACTGTATGCGCGTTACAAGGCCGTTGCGGCCAACCCTGCTTTTGCCACGGCCAGCGCCGCGCAGAAAAAAGTCATCGAGAACAGCCTGCGCGACTTCCGCCTGTCCGGTGCTGAGCTGCCGGACGCGCAAAAGCAGCGCTTTGCCGAGTTGTCTACCCGTCTGGCCGAGCTGTCCAGCCAGTTCTCGCAAAACGTGATGGACGCCACCGATAGCTTCAGCCTGTATATCGACGACGTCGCCGAGCTTGCCGGTATTCCGGAAGACACGCTGGCGATGTATGCGGCGATGGCCGAAGCCGATGGTCAGGCCGGCAAATACAAGCTGGGCCTGCAGTTCCCGCTGTTGTTCCCGGTGCTGCAATACGCCGATAACCGCGCTTTGCGTGAAAAACTGTACGAGGCGAATGCCAAGCGCGCGTCCGAATTCGGCCCGGCCGAGAAAGACAACAGCCCGCTGATCCGCGAAAAGCTGATGTTGGCCGCAGAAGAGGCGCAGCTCTTGGGCTTTGCCGATTATGCCGAGCTGTCGGTCTACACCAAGATGGCGGAAAACCCGCAGCAAGTCGTGTCTTTCCTGCGCGATCTGGCCGTGAAAGCCAAGCCTTACGCGGTGCAGGATCGTGCCGAGCTGGAAGCGTTTGCCCGTGAGGAGTTGGGCATCGACACGCTCGAAGCCTGGGATGTGACGTACGCCAGCGAAAAGCTGCGCGTGGCGCGTTATGCGTTTTCCGAACACGAAGTAAAACAGTACTTCCCCGAGACCAAGGTGCTGCAAGGCCTGTTTGAAGTGGTCGGCACGTTGTTTGGCGTGCGCTTTGCCGAGCGCCAGGTCGAAACCTGGCACGAGGACGTGCGCTTCTTCGAAATTTTCCGTGGTGAAGAGCTGCTTGGCGGCTTCTATCTCGACCTCTATGCACGTGACGGCAAGCGTCCGGGCGCGTGGATGAATGACGTGCGCGACCGCAGCCGCAAGGCCGATGGCGTGCAGACGCCGGTGGCTTACCTCGTGTGCAACTTCAGCCGTCCGGTGGGAGACAAGCCGGCCTACTTCACCCACGACGAAGTGATTACCCTGTTCCACGAGACCGGTCACGGCCTGCATCACCTGCTGACGCGCATCGAGGTGCCGGGCGTGTCCGGTATCAGCGGCGTGGAGTGGGACGCGGTAGAGTTGCCTAGCCAGTTCATGGAAAACTTCTGCTGGGAATGGGATGTGCTGCAAGGCATGACCGCCCACGCCGACAGCGGCAAAACCTTGCCGCGCGCGCTGTACGACAAGATGATCGCCGCCAAGAACTTCCAGTCCGGCATGCAGATGGTGCGCCAGCTCGAGTTCGCGCTGTTCGACATGCTGCTGTACACCGACAAGAATCCGGCCAGTGTGGATTGGCTGGCGGTGCTGGAGCAGGTGCGTGACGAGGTGGCCGTCAATCGTCCGCCGGCGTACAACCGCTTTGCCAACAGCTTCAGCCATATTTTTGGCGGCGGCTATGCGGCGGGCTACTACAGCTACAAATGGGCGGAAGTGCTGTCGGCCGATGCTTACGGCGCCTTCGAAGAAGCGGGCGGTGCCAACCCCGAGGTTGGCCGCAAGTTCTGGGATGAAGTGCTGGCCGTCGGTGGTAGCCGTCCGGCGCTGGAATCCTTCCGCGCCTTCCGCGGCCGCGACCCGCAGATCGAGGCCTTGCTGCGCCATAGCGGCATGAGCGAGCCGGTCAGCGCCTGAGTATTGGTGTGAGGTAAAAAGGGCAAGCCTGAGGCTTGCCCTTTTTCATTGTTGGCGCTGAGGCCAACCTGGCCTGACTTACTGCAACGGTGCTTCCTCGACCAGCGCGGCTTCAGGCAGCTCGGCCGCCGGGCGCATCGCATTCGGGTCGAATGGTTTACCATTCAGGGTCAGCGCGCCTTGCTTGAAAGCGAAGGCGGCTTTCACCACCTTGTTGTCTGCCGCGTGCAGATAGCCCTGGCTGATCATGCCATCCAGCGTGCTGTTGATCAGCGCCAGCGTCGAGTCCTGCTCCGGCTTGCTGCCGCTGCTGCGCAGCCAGTTTTCCAGCAGTTGACGGTTCAGGCTGGTGTCGAGGGTCGCACTCAGCTTGGGCAGGGCCGCGGCAATGCCCATGGCCAGATCTTGCTCGCTGATGCCCTCGCTGCTCAGTTTCAGATCAGCCTGCATGGCCTTGTCGCCCTGGGCGATGGACAGCTTGCCAGTGAGTTGCGGCTTGCCTTTGAGCAGCTGCAACATCTGCTGCATTTCTTCATCCGGCTTGGCCGGCTGGCATTGCAGCATGCTCTTGATGCTGCCGTGATTGATCTTGGCAAGCAGGGCGGCATCCAGGCCTTGCAGTCCGAGCTCGGCATTCAGTTGGCCGAGATCCTGACTGGCGTTGATCAGCTTGCCGATCTGCATCTTGTTCCGACTTTCCAGCAGGCCCTTGATTACCTGACTCTGGCTCTCCGAGCTCAGACCTTCGAGGCGGATGTGCTGCTTGCTGCCATCCATGCCACTGAACTGGATGGCCAGCTGGCTGAGGCTGGATTTGTCCTGGCCAACGTACAGGCCTTCCGCTGAACGCTGATGGCTGGAGTGGGCATCAATCTTGCCCAGCGCCACGCTGAAACGTTCGTCCTTGCTGATCAGCAGGCTGGCCAGCGCCAGTTTCATCTCTACTGCTTGCAGCGCTTTATCGCTGCTGACTTGCAGATCAAGGCCGCCGAAATCGAGGTTCTCGCCTTGCTCGCTGTGTTTGTGCGCCGGCAGCTGCAAGCGGCTGCTGAATTTGCCGCCCAAGCCCAGCTCGGTCACGACGCGCAGATGGTCTGCGCTGCCCAGCCACTTCTGATAGCCCTCACGGAATTCGGCCGGCAATACCGGGCTGGTTTCGATGCGGGTAGCAAACGGCAGGTGGCTGATCTCTTGCTTGAGGGTGAGGTAGTTGAGGCCGTCACGCGGCTCGCCTTCCTGCGGGGTATCACAACCGATGCGGTAGGTCGCGGTTTCGCTGGCAGACATAAAACCGCCCTGATACTGGCGCTCGACCAGCTTGATCATCGGATAGGGCGCGAGGGCCGTGGCTTGTTGCTCGAGTGCAGAGGCAATGCGGTGGCCGTTATACCAGGTCAGGCCGGCGGCGGCTGTGCCCGCTACGGCAACAAGACCCAGCAAGAGGGCGATGATTTTCTTTTGCATGATGGTGAGGGTGAGGGAAATCAAAAAAATGATAATTATCTATACATTTGGCATTAAAGTTAAGATTTAATTTATTATGCATGACTGAGGCCGGTGCGTACGTCATCGCTGGTCAGATAGCTTTTGGAGTGATGCCATGAAACATCGATGGGTAAGCGTTTTGCTGGCGGGTACCTTGCTGGCGATGTTGCCGCTGTGGCTGGGGCGGCAAATGATAGGCGAGATAAACGGGCTGCTATGGTTGGCCGCAGATGTATGGCTGTGGACTTTTGTTGTGCCAGGCAGCCTGTTATTGCTGATCCTGTATGTACTGAGTGGCATGTTTGCGGCCAACCTCAGACTGACGGTATTTGAGCGGGTGTGTCTGCTGGCAGGTTTGCCCTTGTTGACTCTTGGTGCCTGCCTTATCAATGGCATGTGGCCGACGCAAAGCGATCTTGCCGTATTGCTGATTACCCTGCTGGCCGCGGGCACCGGTTTGCTCTCCGGCGCCTGGCTGTCAGGCAAACTGCAGCGCCAGCCAGGCTGAAGCTTGCATTGCCGGGCTGGCTGTCTATGCTCTGCTCAACAGCATTGCCGATCACGCTGGCTGATTCGGCAAATCGGGTGCCATGTGGTATGATCCTGCCCGCTGCATGACTGGCGAAAATCAAGATGGGCCACCATCGGGAAGTGCAGCGTCATTCGTCCGCCGCTCGCCTGGGCACCAAACTTTCCGTTGCAAATGGAGAATTGCATATGGTCGCCCCGACTTCTTCCTGTCTGGTTCTTGATGGCAAAGCCCTGTCGCTGAAAATCGAGCAAGAGCTCGCGCAACGTGCGGCTGCACTGAAAACCCGCTATCAGCACACCCCGATTCTGGCGACCATCCTGGTTGGCAATGACCCGTCTTCCGAGACCTATGTGCGCATGAAGGGCAATGCCTGCCGCCGCGTCGGCATGGACTCCAAAGCCATCCACCTGCCGGATGACACCACTACCGAACAACTGCTGGCGGTGATTGACGAGCTGAATGCCGATCCGAACGTGCACGGCATCCTGTTGCAGCACCCGGTACCGCACCAGATTGACGAGCGCCAGTGCTTTGACCGCATCTCCATCCGCAAGGACGTGGACGGTGTGACCAGCCTGGGTTTCGGCATCATGGCGCTGGGTGGCAAGGCTTTCGGTTCGGCCACACCTGCCGGCATCATGACGCTGCTCAAGCATTACAACATCCCGTTGGAAGGCAAGCGCGCCGTGGTCGTTGGCCGCAGCCCGATTCTGGGCAAGCCGATGGCGCTGATGTTGTCCAACGCCAATGCGACCGTTACCCTGTGCCATTCGCGCACCGTGAATCTGGCCGATGAAATCCGTCAGGCCGACATCATCGTTGGTGCGGTGGGCAAGCCGGAATTCATCCGCGCCGAATGGATTCGTGATGGTGCCGTGGTGGTCGATGCCGGTTATCACGTCGGTGGTGTTGGTGATATCGAGATGGCAGGTCTGGCCGAGCGTGTGACCGCACTGACGCCGGTACCGGGCGGTGTCGGTCCGATGACCATTGCCACGCTGATTGCCCAGACGCTGGAAGCTGCCGAGTTGGCCGCCGAATAATTCGCTGCGGTTTGCCGGTCAGAAAAGCGCCCTCCAGAGGGCGCTTTTTTCATGCCACTGCTGCCTGTGAGTCGGCCGG
Source organism: Vogesella lacus (assembly GCF_979366295.1). NCBI lineage: Bacteria > Pseudomonadati > Pseudomonadota > Betaproteobacteria > Neisseriales > Chromobacteriaceae > Vogesella > Vogesella lacus. Next base: position 205,324 of record NZ_CEETQT010000009.1, on the reverse strand, counting down.
AACCGGCGTGGATTTACCACTGCACTTTCAGGCGCAGCTCGACTTTTTTCTTGCCGGCCTTGAGCGAGAGGCGGGTGTTGTCATCGATTTGCCAGCTCGGACGGATATCGATCTTGTTGTCACCCAGATCGGTGCGTTCCAGCGCAAAATTGCCGGACTTGAGCATGAGGTAGGCGGGCTTGTCAGCCTCGGCCTTGTTGGCCGCAAAGGCCTGGCTGGCATTGGCGCAAGTCAGCATGTGCGGCGGGCAGGCCGCCAATGCGGTGGCACTGGCAATGAAGTACAGGACGGCTAGCAAAGAACGTTTCATAGCGATCTCCCCACGGAGAAACGACCAGGGTCGCCATTACTTTCAGCATGGCTGATTGTGGCCGGCTGGCAAGCCCTGTTTGCTATCAGTCGTCCATGTATTGCTTGCGCAGCCGCGCGACACTCCCGTTGGCTTGCAGCTTGTCGAGCGCAGCCTGCAGCTTGCGAACCTTTTCCGGTGAGGTCTGGCGATTCAGGGCAAACCAGTACTGGTTGCTGTCATCCAGCACCCAGGCGCTCTTGACCAGATGGGCAGGCCTGCCCGCCTGCTTCAGCTGCCAGGCCATGCCCCAGTCCAGCATGGCAACAAGATCGGTGCGGCCATGCAGCAGTTTTTTGAGATTGATTTCATCGCTGCGACCGATGTCGAGCGCGAGTTCTGGCTGCATGCCCATGGCGGCCAGCTTGCGAGCGGCGGCAGATTCGAACATGGCGCCATTGCGATATTGCAGCAAGTCGCTTTCCTTGCGGATCACGATGTCGCGACGATCTGCCAATCTATACATCAGAATGCGGCGCTGACTGATGGGGCCAACCCAGTAAAACAGCGGTTCGCGCTCGGTGTTGCGCACCGTGGTATAGAGCAGGGCATCGGGCGTTTCCATGACATGGCGGTAGGCACGCGCCCACGGCATGATTTCCTTGCTGATCTTCAGTCCTGCCACTCTGGCCATCTGGTTCAGCAGCTCGCTGGAGAAGCCCTTGACCTGATCGCCCACAGCATAGTTAAGCGGAGGCAGATCTTCGGTATAAGCTGCAATATCAACAGCCCGGACATGCTGTGCAAGAAACGGGAGCAGCAGCAGCGGCAGCAGTTTCTTCATGATTTTCCTTGATGACGGGCAGGGGGGCTGATTTGCATGGCGGCGCAAGGCCGTACTGGCATTGTGGCAATATATCGGGCGTTTGCCAGCTGCTATCAGCACTGATATGGCGTGGCTTATCAATTGACTGGTCGTTTTGATAAGCGTGAATCAGGCAAGAGCATCTATCGATGTGCTTGAATTTGTTTGGCGGCTCTCCCTCGGCATATTGTCTTGTTCGGCAGGGCGAGCCTGGCGCTGTCTGGCAGCAAACTGTTGCGGGCAAGCAACGCTGATTGGGCGCTTTTTGCTGCAATTTTCAAAGGAAATCCGGTGAGTATCAGGCATTTCATCCTCTTTAGCGTACTGGCCATGTCTGCGATGCTGGCCATGGCCGAGAGCAAGCGGGTGATTTTCATCCCCAAGGGCAACACGCATGTGTTCTGGAAGGAAATGGCACGTGGTGCTGGCGACTTTGCCCGACAGAATGGCGTCACGCTGGTGTGGCGCGGGCCGGTGCTGGAAGACGATACCGAGGCACAGGCCAGCCTGATCCGCCTGTATAGCGAAAGGCGCTTTGACGGGCTCATCCTCGCGCCGAATTCGCCTGTCCGTCTAAATTCCGCCTTGCAGCTGGCACAGAAAAAAGGGCTGAAAGTACTGGCTGTTGACTCGGCTTTACAGGACAAGCCAGATGTCCCGCTGGTCGAGACCGACAATCGCCAGGCTGGCCGCATGGCTGCCGAACAGGCAGTGCGCGACCGGCCGGGCATGCACAAGGTCTTGCTGCTGCGTTACTCCTCCGAACACTTGTCGACCCAGGAGCGCGAGGAGGGCTTTCGCGAGCGCCTGCTGCAGTTGCTGCCCACGGTGCAGATCATCGACCAGTACCAGATCGGCATTACCGTACTCGACAGCCGCAACAAGACGCTGCCCCTGTTGCAGCAGTATCCGGATGTCGATGTGGTGTTCACCTCGAATGAATCGAGCACCGAAGGCGTGATTCAGGCGCTGCAGGAGGCTGGCCTGTCGGGCAAGATTGCACATTACGGTTTTGATTTCAGCCTGCGCATCCACAATGCGCTGCGTGATGGCTATCTGCGCGCCAGCATGATGCAAGATCCTTATCGAATGGGTGTCGAGGCGATGAAGGCCGTGTTGCAGATGATGCAGGGGCAGACAATCAGTGGTATCCGCCATACCCCGGCCATCTTGTTGACGGATACCGCCTTGCAGGATCCACAGATCCGGCGCAAGACCGCCCCTTATCTTGAACTGTCGCGCAGATAGTTTTTTACGATGGGGTTGTTTTTAACAATCAATTCTACAAATCAATTGCGACTGACTATCATTGCGTAAAGTTAAATAGTCAGGAGCCGGTCATGATCAAAACCATCACTTTCGCCATTTGCCATTTCACCGTGGCATTCAGTGTGGCCTATGCCCTGACCGGCAGCTTCGGGATTGCCAGCGCACTGGCGATGGTCGAGCCGCTGGTCAATACCGTGGCTTACTACTTCCATGAAAAAGTCTGGGACCGCGTGCGGGCACGTCGTGCCAGCGAACAGGACGAGACATTGGCCGCCAGTGCCAGCCACGCCGCCTTCATGCATCGCCATTAAGACTTGCGCACCAGTGCTGTTCAGACGGCTGTGCTGCTGGCCTTGGCGAGGGCCAGCAGGCTGTCGAGTTCGTTTTCGTTGAACACGCGAATGCCGTGTTGCGCGAGCAGGCTGGCGCAGACGCCGCTGCCCTCGCGCAGGCGGCCGTCAAAATCCCCGCTGTAAATCTGCGTATTGCCACAGGACGGGCTATTGGCCTTCAGCAGCGCCAGCTGGCAATCATGCTCACGGGCCAGTTGCAGTGCCTTTTGCGCGCCGTCGCGAAAGGCGGCGCTGACATCTTCGCCATCGCTGTCGATCACGCTGGCCTGTCCCAGCCAGACGGCTGCGCCATGTTTGCCGCGAATCTCGGCGGCCGCGCGCGGAATCGGCAGGCCGCCGGCCACCTCGGGACAAACCGGCAACAGGCTGAAACTCGCCGCCAGTTTTTGCTGCCAGCCATCCGCCATGCCCTTGCCGGCGCCGTCGTAGCGCACGGGCTGGCCGAGCAGACAGGCGCTGATCAATAGTCGTGGTTTCATTTTCATTTTCCAGATGATCATGTGCAGGAGGCGTGTCGGCACAGGCTGGCCAGTACCGCCACACCACGCGAAATCTCGTTTTCTTCGACGCCGGCATAGCCGAGCACCAGACCGTGCAGCGTCGGTGTGGCCAGATAATGCCGGGCCAGCGGGCGCAGCACGATGCCCTGTTGCGCGGCGGCATGGCTGATGTTGTGTTCGTCGAGGGCGGCCGGCAGGCCAGCCACCAGATGCAGGCCGGCTTCGCCGGGTGATAGCGGCAAAAGGTTGGCCGCACTGGCAGCCAGCTCGCGGCGCAGATGATCTTGTCGTGTCTGATACAGTTCGCGCATGCGGCGGATATGGCGCATGAAATGCCCGCCGCCGATAAAGTCGGCCAGCGCTGCCTGCACATTGTAGGGTGGCTCGCGATACAGCCGCACATGCGTAGCGCGAAAGGCCTCGACCAAGGCCATGGGCACCACCAGGTAGCCAAGGCGCAGGCCCGGATACATCACCTTGGACAGCGTGCCGACATAGATCACGCGCTCGTCCTCGGCCAGGCCCTGCAAGGCCGGCAGTGGTGCGCTGCTGTAGCGGAATTCGCTGTCGTAATCATCCTCGATAATCCAGGCACCATGCTGGCGTGCGGCAGCCAGCAAGGCCAACCGGCGCGGCAGGCTCATCACCACCCCCAGCGGATACTGGTGCGAGGGTGTGGTGTAGATCAGGCGTGGCGGCACGCTCGATGCGACGGCTTGCGGGTTCAGCCCTTCCGCATCGACGGCGGCCGGCTGCAGCTTCAGACCGGCGGCACGCAGCGCGGCATGGGCGCCGGCATAGCCGGGCTCTTCCACCCAGGCGCTGTCGCCGTCATCAGCCAGCAGGCGCGCGCACAGCTCCAGCGAATGTTGCGCGCCGGCGGTGACGATGATCTGCTCCGGCGTACAGCGCACACCACGCGACAACGTCAGATAATCGGCCAGTACCGCACGCAGCGCCGGCAGGCCGCCATCGGCGGTGTAACCGAGACGCGGCCACGGCGTGCTGCGCTGATGGCGCGACAGCAGGTTCTGCCACTGCGTGTGCGGAAACTGCCGCACCTCCGGCATGCCTGGTGCGAAGGCGCCGGTCAGCCCGGTCGGCACGCCACTGCTCTCGAATAACGCACGGCCACGCTGCGACAGCCCTTGCGGCAGGCTGCGTGTCGCCAGCGGCGGCAGGCTGGCCGGCGGGCTGAACAGCGGCGCGACAAAGCTGCCGGCACCCTGGCGGCTCAGCAGATAACCTTCGGCCTGCAATTGGGCATAAGCCTCGATCACGGTGTTGCGGCCAACTTGAAGCTGCCTTGCCAGCTCGCGGCTGGGCGGCAGGCGCGTGTGGCCGGGCAGGCTGCGGCTGTTGCCCGGCAGGCGGCCGGCGACAATCGCCTCGCGCAGCAGCCGCGTCAGCTGACGGGCGAGGCCCTCGCTGCTGTCACGCAGCAGCTGGCGCTGCAGATGATCTCCTATCCATTCCGGCATGATTGGTTCTCTTGGATGGCTGATTATTGGTTCTTTCATGGAGCCTAGCAGTGAACTAGCATGGCTGTCATGTCTGAGGCACAAGGAGCTGGCGAGATGGATCAACTGGACTTTTACCGCGCCAAACTGGCGTACGAAATCGATAGCTGGGATGTGGTAGACCAGCAGCAACAGGGCGCAGCCTTGCAACTGGTGGATGGCCGCTCGGCCGCAGCCTACCAGCACGAAACCCTGCCCGGTGCCATCAATCTGCCGCATCGCGGCATCAATGCCGACAGCACCGCCACGCTTGATCGCAGCCTGCTGTATGTGGCTTTCTGCGATGGCATCGGCTGCAATGCCTCGACTAAGACGGCTCTGAAACTGGCCGAGCTGGGCTTTCGGGTGAAAGAGCTGCAAGGCGGCGTCGACTGGTGGAAGCGTGATGGCTACCCGACGGTGCAGGGTGCGGCCGTCTGCGACGTCACGGCGAATGATGCCTGCGGCTGTGGAGGCTGAACCATGCAATATGACGCATTCGGCCAGCCGTTGGGCGAGGCTGTGGATAACTGGCAGGGCGCAACTTATCCACAGGCAGTGACCATGGTTGGCCGCAGCTGCCGGCTGGAGCCGTTTGATGGCGCAAAGCATGGCGCCAGCCTGCGCGCCGCTTTGGCGCTCGATAGTGAAGGGCGCGACTGGGCCTATCTGATGCCGGCTCCGACCAGCGAGGCCGACTGGCAGGGCTGGTTTGCGATGATGAGCGACAGCCAGGATCCGCTGTTTTTCGCGATTGTGGACCCGGCTAGCGGCGAGGCGATCGGCAGCTGCAGCTATCTACGTATCGATGCGGCCAACGGAGTGATCGAGATCGGCTGGCTGCGCTTCTCGCCACGCCTGCAACGCACGACGGCAGCGACCGAGGCTATCTATCTCATGCTGCAACAGGCGTTTGCCTGGGGTTATCGCCGGGTCGAGTGGAAGTGCAATGCGCTGAATGCGCCATCGATGCGCGCGGCCGAGCGGCTGGGTTTTCGCTTCGAGGGCATTTTCCGCCAGGCGCGTGTCAACTGGGGGCTAAACCGCGATACCGCCTGGTTCAGCCTGCTGGGTCAGGAGTGGCCACAGCGCGAGGCAGCCTTGGCGACATGGTTGGCCGCAGACAATTTTGACGCGGCCGGCCGGCAGCGCCGCAGCCTGCAAGCCTGTCGTGCAGCGCTGAAGCAGGGCGGCGCGGTGCGCAGTGCCACGCTGGCAGATTTGCCGCAACTGGCGGTGCTGTTTGATGGCTATCGCCAGTTTTATGGCCAGCAGGATGATGCGGCCAACTCGCTGGCCTTTATCCGCGCGCGCCTGCTGGCTGGCGATTCGCAGATTCTGGTGAGCGAGCAGGAAGGGCAGTTGCTGGGCTTTGTGCAGCTTTACCCGCTGTTCAGTTCGACCACGGCCAGCCGAGTGTGGCTGCTGAATGATCTGTTCGTCAGCCCGACCGCGCGGCGCGGCGGTATCGGCCGCCAGCTGATGTTGGCCGCAGCCGCGCTGGCGCGCCAGCATGGTGTGGCCGGGCTGGAGCTGGCGACTGCGCACAGCAACCGGCAGGCCCAGGCCCTGTACGAGAGCCTGGGCTGGCAACCCGATCGCGAGTTCCGTTACTACAGCCTGAGCCTGTAAAGACAGCCGGGCGCGGTCTTTGCCTGCCGCGCCCGCTTTTGTCGTAAAATGGCGGTTTTTCAAGGCAGTAGCGACGCAGCAAGCATGAAACCGCATCCGCGCAATTCCCAGATCCAGGGCGATCCGTTCATTCCCAACCGTTTCATTTTCGGCGATGCCGTCGAGGAGAACGGGCTGGAGCCCTATGAGTATCTGATTCACACCGCCGAACCGGGCTTCGTCTGCCGGCTGGTGGGCATGGACCAGACGGCCTTTGCCGGACGCGAGAAAGACGGTTTTGCCAGCGCCGTGCTGTTCGACGAGGAATACAACCTCACCCACTATGTGACCAACAGCGGTTTTCGCCTGTTCGATTTCAACTTCTGGGGCGAGGTGCCGACCGCGGCGCGGCTGCAGAAGATCTGCGACGAGGCGATGCAGGTGTACCAGCGTCTGCACAAGGCCTATGCCGAGCGCGAAGTCGCCCCCAAGGTGCGCGATTTCCGCCTGATCCCGACCAAACCGCTGCCGCCGGCCGAGCGCAGCCGGCAGATCCGCCAGTTGCAGCTGCTGGCCAAGCAGGCACTGGATGACACGCTGAAGCGTTTCGAGCTGGAAGCCAGCCTGCGTCAGACCCTGTCGGGTGGCGACCAGGCAGTGTTTACCGAAGCGGTGCTGGCCCTGCAGGAAGACGTGCCGGCGCGCGATTCCCTGCTGGCGGTTGGCCGCGACCTGCTGGCCTTTCCCGATGTGATGCGCCCTGACGGCAATATGGTGTCTTACGAGTTGTGGGCCTTCCCGCTGATGCTGTCGCGTGCCGAAGCCGGCATGTGGTGGCATTTCCCGCGACTGGAACAGTTGGAACCGATGCTGGCCGACATCCTGCAGTTGCCGCCGGATACCATTTTGTGGATGTCGCCGACGGTGTTCAGCAGCGAGATGCTGGCCGAACGCAATTGCCAGCAGCTGGTGCATCTGGCCCCGACCATGGATGCCGGCTGCGATCTGGCGCTGGCCGAGGTCAAGGCCGCACGTGCCAGCTTCGAGGCGGCATCGCGGGTGAAAGAGCCGCAGCTGGTGTTGTGCTGGCTGCCGTTTATTGTCGAGCGCGACAAGCTGCCGCTGGCCAAGGTGCGCGAGCTGTCGCAAGGTCTGCTCGAGCAGGCAATGCCCATGGTGCAGCAGGCCGTCGCCGCCGAAATGCCGTATGCCGAAGCGGAGCTGTTCCTGCCCTTGCCGTGGTGGGAGGCGCTGGCAACCGGTGTGTATGCCTATAACCGCAAGCGCTTCGCGCTGAATATGGCCATGCTTTCTGTGGCAAATAACACGAATTCTTTAGCAGCAATTGCGGAATATCAGCCCGAGCTACAAGCATTTGATGTCAAAATTCAGGATGACGATGGCAAAACCTTGAGCAGCTTGTCCTGGCTGGTGACGCCGGATCTGCATCCTGACCGCCGTATCGCCTGGCTGGATATGAGGGATTTCTTCCGCCAGATGGGGATATCCATACAGGAGCTGGCGCCAAGGCTACATTGAATGTGAGTATCGTGAATGAAGAGGGCTTGTCGCTGTAATGAGTAGATCTGCTTTGTTGTCTACCCTGCACGCGAGACTGCTGGTTTTTGGTGCAGTTTTCCTGGTGCTGATCATGCTGCTGGTCGGCAGCGTGTCGTATTGGCAAAGCCAAGCGGCAATGAAGGAGCTGCAGGCACAAAATCTCGACAATCTGGTGACACGCATTGCGTCGGATATCGATGATCGTATCCGTACCCGTCATGTCTTGCTGGAGCAGGCCGCGGCCAGCCTGCAACTGCCGGCCGACACTGTCGAGAAGCAGGCACCACAGCTGATCCAGCAGTTCAAGCACCTCAAGGGCATGTTCAATAGCGTGATCCTCTACGATCGCAGCGGCAACATCATTGCCGACTACCCCTCGTTGCCCGGCCGGCTGGGCTTGAATGTCGGCGATCGTGACTACTTCAGCCAGACCAAGCAAAAGTTGTTGCCGCAGGTATCCGAGCCGCTGCGCGCCAAGGGTGGCCTCAATCGTACGATCATCGTATTTACCGCCCCCATTTTTTCGATTGATGGCAGCTTTGCCGGTGTGCTTGGCGGAGCGCTGGAGCTTTATTCTCCGGAATTTTTCGGAGAACTGCGCGATATCGCGGTTGGCCGTGGCGGGGTGCTGACCATCAACAGTATCCGCAGCCGTATCACCATCATGCATACCGATCCGGCCTACATCATGCAGCCGAGCCCGAACGCGGCGCTGAGCCCGACCTTGCACAGGGCGTTTGCCGGCTGGGAAGGCCGCGCCGTTTCGCGTAACCGCGACGGGGTGCCATCGCTACTGGCTTACCAGCAGTTGCGTGGTGTGCCTTGGGTGGTCGGGGCCGTGCTGCCGCTGGAAGAGGCGCTGTTGCCGGCCAGGGCAATTGGCGAGCAATACATCCTGCTGGTGCTGGGCATTATCGTGCTGTTGTCGCCACTGATCTGGTTCGGTCTGCGTCGGCAGCTGCGTCCTTTGCGTGATCTGCATGTGCAGGTTCAGCGTTTGCAGACTGATCATCAGCACCAGCTGGCAGATCTGGGCTGTGCCGAAATCCAGATGATTGGTGATGAGGTTGCCAGGGCTTTGCGCAGCCGTGATGAGGCCGAAAGTCGTCTGGCCGAGCGCGAGGCGCTGTTCCGTGTGCTGAATGATGCTTCACCGATGGGTGTGGTGGTGGCGGACAGTCGGGGCAGCCTGCAATACATGAATGCGGCCAGCCTGCGGGTGGGGGGCTTGCCTGCCAGTGAAATGGCTGAGTGGATGGATGGGCGACACTGGCTGGATGCGATTCACCCCGAATCACTGGCTCGGGTCGATGCCGCCTGGCAGTCGCTATTGCTGGATGGCCAGCCGCTGGAGTTGCTGTGCCGGCTCAAGCACAGCAAGGAGCAGATGGTGATGGCTGAAATCCGCTTTGTCGAGCTGGCGCAACTGGCCGGGCAGCGGCGCTTCCTTGGCCTGATCAGCGATGTCAGCGGCCGCGAAGAGGCAAAAGCCAGTCTGCTGGCTGAGCGCGAGCGTGCGCTGGTGGTACTGGGCTCGATCAAGGATGCAGTGGTGCTGACCAATCAGCTGGACGAGATCGAGTATGTAAACCAGCCGGCCTTGCAGCTGTTCGGCCTACCTGCCTCCGACATGCTGGGTCGTCTGTTGGGCGTGTTCATGAATCTGGTCAGCCCGGACTCCGGTCTGCCGGTTTCACTGCGCATGATAGAGCGCGACAACCCGGGCAAGCCGGTCGAGCTGGATCTGCTCAGCCGCGACATGCGCGTGCAGCCGGTGGTGATGACGCTGACGGTAATCGGCAGTGAGGGGCTGATGCATGGTTACAAGGTGGTGGTGCTGCATGATGACAGCGAGCGTCGCCAGCGCGAGCATCAGCATCGCTGGGAGGCCAGCCACGATGCCTTGACCGGCCTGCACAACCGTCGCGGCTTCCTCGCAGCGCTGACCAAGCTGATGAGCGAGCAGGGAGCCCGCCAGCATCCGAACGTGTTGGTGATGATGGATCTTGATCACTTCAAGCAGGTGAACGACAGTGCCGGCCATCAGGGCGGAGATCTGTTGCTGCAGGACATCGCCACCATTCTGCAACGCCACGTGCGCAGCTCGGATGTCGTGGCGCGCTTGGGCGGGGACGAGTTTGCCATCTTGCTGAGCAACTGCCAGCGCGATGTCGGCGAGCGCATCATGCGCGAGATCCTGCGTGATATCGACTCGCACATCATGTATCTGGCGGGCAAGGAGTTCCGCGTTACCGCCAGTATCGGGCTGACCGAATTGCGCATTAGTGATGACCGCCCGCAGATCAGCATGGAGCGGGCAGACGAGCGCTGTTATCAAGCCAAGCGTAATGGCCGCAACTGTCTGGTAACCAATGACGTGATGTTCTGACGACTTGCCTTGAATGAAAAAAGCCGCCGGCTCCAGAAGCAGGCGGCTTTTTCTTGTGCTGATTTAGCGGTCGATACCGCCCAGCAAGACGTACTTGATCTCCAGATAATCCTCGATACCGTATTTCGAGCCTTCACGGCCGAGGCCGGACTGCTTCACGCCACCGAACGGTGCGGCTTCGTTGGAGAGGATGCCGCTATTCACCGCCACCATGCCGTACTCGAGGCCTTCGGATACGCGGAAGATGCGGCCGATATCACGGGCGTAGAAGTAAGACGCCAGGCCGAATTCGGTGTCATTGGCCATCTGGATTGCTTCTTCCTCGGTCTGGAAGCGGAAGATCGGTGCCAGCGGGCCGAAGGTTTCTTCCTTGGCGACTTTCATTTCCGGGGTCACGCCGGTGATCACGGTCGGCTCGAAGAAGCTGTGGCCCAGCGCGTGGCGCTTGCCACCGGCGATCAGATTGCCGCCTTTGGCCAGGGCATCGGCGATGTGCTCTTCCACTTTGGCGACGGCATTCTGGTCGATCATCGGGCCTTGGGTGACGCCGGCTTCGAGACCGTTGCCGACTTTGAGTTTGGCGACAGCGACGGCAAACTTCTCGGCGAAGGCATCGTAGACGCCGTCCTGTACCAGCAGGCGGTTGGCGCAGACGCAGGTCTGGCCAGCATTGCGGTATTTGGAAATGATGGCGCCTTCTACGGCAGCGTCCAGGTCGGCGTCGTCGAACACGATGAAAGGCGCATTGCCGCCCAGCTCCATCGAGACCTTTTTCACGGTGTCGGCACACTGGGCAATCAGCTTGCGGCCAACCTCGGTCGAGCCGGTAAAGGAGAATTTCTTCACTGTGTCACTGCCGGTCAGCACGCTGCCGATATCGGTTGAGCCGCCGGTCAACACCGAGAACACACCGGCCGGAATGCCGGCACGTTCGGCCAGTACGGCAATGGCCAAGGCCGACAGCGGCGTCTGGCTGGCCGGACGCACCACCATCGGGCAGCCGGCGGCCAGCGCCGGGGCCGCCTTGCGGGTGATCATGGCATTCGGGAAGTTCCACGGGGTGATGGCGGCGGTAACGCCGATCGGCTCCTTGGTCACCAGAATGCGCTTGTCGGCGCCGGTGGACGGGATGGTGTCGCCGTAGATGCGCTTGGCCTCTTCGGCATACCACTCGATGTAGCTCGCGCCATAGGCGATTTCGCCCTTGGCTTCCGCGAGTGGCTTGCCTTGCTCGCTGGTGAGGATCACGCCGAGGTCATCCTGGTTGGCCATCATCAGGTCGAACCATTTGCGCAGGATGCCGGCGCGCTCCTTGGCGGATTTCTTTTTCCAGATCTTGAACGCTTCGGCAGCGCCGGCGACAGCGCGCTCGGCTTCGGCGCGGCCCATTTTCGGTACATGGGCGATGATTTCGCCGGTGGCCGGATTGTTGACCGGAATGGTCTCGCCGTTATCGGCATCCTGCCACTGGCCATTGATATAGCACTGCTGACGCAGCAGCGACGGGTCTTTCAGGTTCAGCATGGTGTTGTCCTTGTCATGGTTGCGGCCAACGTTGCCGGGGCAAGGTTGGCCGCAGAGTCAGGCGAGTTCAGGCTCAGGCCTTGATGGCGGCAACCAGCTTCTGCAGGGCTTCTTCGAACACCGCATCCTCGATGGTCAGCGGGAACAGGAAGCGCACCACATTGCCGTAAACGCCGCAGATCAGCAGGATCAGGCCGACTTCCAGCGCCTTGGTCTGCACTTTCTTGGCGAAGTCCGGATCGGCATCATGGCTGCCGGCCTTGTTGAATTCGACGGCAATCATCGCGCCCGGGCCGCGTACTTCGGCAATTTGCGGAATCTCGGCTTTCAGGCCGTTCAGGGTTTCTTTCAGCTGGCCGCCGAGCTGATTGGCGCGCTCCAGCAGTTTTTCTTCCTGGATAGCGGCAATCACCGCCTTGGTCGCGGCCAGTGCCAGCGGGCTGCCGGCATAGGTGCCGCCAAGGCCGCCTGGTGCCGGCGCATCCATCACTTCAGCGCGGCCAACCACGGCAGAAATCGGGAAACCGCCGGCCATGGACTTGGCCATGGTCATCAGATCCGGCGCGGCATCGTAGTGTTCCATCGCGAAGAACTTGCCGGTACGGGCAAAGCCGGCCTGCACTTCGTCGGCAATCAGCAGGATGCCGTGCTGATCACACAATTTGCGCAGCGCGCTGACCCACTCGGCCGGAGCCTGGTAGAAACCGCCTTCGCCCTGCACTGGTTCGAAGATGATGGCTGCCACGCGGCTGGCTTCGATATCGTATTTGAACAGTTTTTCCACGCTGGCGATGGAGTCTTCAACCGATACGCCGTGCAGCGGATTCGGGAAAACACCGTGATACACATCCGACGGGAACGGGCCGAAACCGATTTTGTACGGCGCAACCTTGCCGGTGAGTGCCATGCCCATCAGGGTGCGGCCGTGGAAGCCGCCGCCAAAGGCGATGATGCCGGGGCGGCCGGTGGCGGCGCGGGCAATCTTCACCGCGTTTTCGACGGCTTCGGCGCCAGTGGTATAGAAAGCGGTCTTCTTGGCAAAGTTGCCGGGCGCCAGCTGGTTGATCTTTTCGGCTACCTCGATGTACAGCTCGTAAGGCACTACCTGATAGCAGGTGTGGCTGAATTTGTTCAGCTGCTCGGCCACTGCGGCCTGCACCTTGTCATGCAGATGGCCGGTATTCAGTACGCCAATGCCGCCGGCAAAGTCGATGTAGCGCTTGCCTTCGGTATCCCAGATTTCCGCGTTTTTCGCGCGTTCGGCGAAGAAGGAACACATCACACCCACACCGCGTGGTGTGGCGTTGGCTTTGCGCTGCATCAGGTCTTGCGGGTTCATGATTTCTCCTTGCCGTGTACGAGGGGTATGTCAGCCATTCTAGGCATGGTGTTTAGTATATGGCTACATGTGAGTGAATTATTAAACACAAAAGGAGGTTGGCAGACTGGTGAAAATGACAGACGTGCAACAAACAATAATGCCATTTGAATTAATGCCGCATTGATGCTATCCCGAAAGTCGGGAGGATAATGTCAATGGGATTGTGTCGGGGTTTCACCTTGATTCAGCTGATGGTGGTCATGGCCATCATCTTTTTGCTGCTGTGGCAGGTCATGCCGGACTGGCGTGCCACATCGCGACAACAGCAGGCGACGCAGCTGGCCAACCGTTTTGTCGCCTTATTGCAAAGAGCGAAAAGCGAAGCGGTACTCCGACAGCAGTCGGTGCATGTCTGTGCGGCCAACCTCAAGCTCAATCGTGATCTGCAAGGCTGTCTGGGTGCTCCGCGGCGCAATGGCAGCTGGCATGTGTGGGAAGAGGGCGTGCTGGCTTTCATCGATAAGCCTACAGGCCGGCCGGCGCGTTACGACTCGAAAGAAGCCATGCTGCAGTTGCCACTGGAGCAGGCGGTAATGCATGTCTCGGAGCAGCAGTTTGCGGTGCAGGCCAATGGCCGGCTGGCCAGTCAGGTCCGGTTGAGTGTCAGGCATGCGGATGGCAGCTGCTGGCAGTGGCGACTGATCAATGCGATGAGACTGGCGGAGGAAACATGCAGCGCATGAAAGGTGCCAGCCTGCTGCAGTTGCTGACCGGAACCTGCTTGCTGTTGCTTCTTGCGGCGGCAGCCGTGCCGGCTTACCAGCAATATGTCTTGCGTAGCCGGCATAGCGAGGTGGTGGGGATGTTGCAGCAGAATGCATTGTTTCTGGAGGCACATTACCAGCAGCATGGCAGCTACAAGTCGACGCCGACGCTTTGGCCGGTGTTGCCTTATAGCCAGAGTGGCACGGCAGGCAATGCTTACCATATCGTCTTTGGCAGTACGCCACGCAACACCGATGAAGGTTATTTCCTGCTGAAGGCCAATAGCGCGGATGGCGAGTGGGAGCTGTCACTGACGCAGACGGGAGTACTCAAGCGTTGCCAGATACAGTCCGGGCAGGAGAGTTGTGTGATCTGGCAGTAGAGGGGCGTGAAAAAAGCCGGCCAAGGGCCGGCTTTTTTGCCTGAAGAAAACCGCTTATTCGGCTTTTTTCGGGAACATCAGCGAGGCAACTACCGAGCCGGTAATCACCAGGAACACCACCGCCAGCGAGAGATGCGTCGGGATGTGATAGAAGCCGTACATCAGCAGCTTGACGCCGATGAAGCTCAGCACGATGGCCAGGCCATAACGCAGCAGGTGGAAGCGGTCAGCCACATCAGCCAGCAGGAAGAACATTGCACGCAGACCCAGAATCGCGAAGATGTTCGAGGTCAGCACGATGAACGGATCCATGGTGATCGCGAAGATGGCCGGGATGCTGTCTACTGCAAACACCACGTCCGACAGCTCGATCATCACCAGCACCAGGAACATCGGCGTGGCGTAGCGCAGACCGTTTTTCATCACGAAGAAGGCTTCACCGTGATACTCGTCAGTCATGCGGATGCGGCTGCGCAGGAATTTCAGCAGGCCGTTATTGGCCAGATCTTCTTCTTCGTCTTTTTCCGGCAGCATCATCTTGAAGCCGGTAAACAGCAGGAAGGCACCAAAGATATACAGAATCCAGCTGAATTCCTTAACCAGTGCGGCACCAAGGAAGACCATGATGGTACGCAGCACGATGGCACCGAATACGCCGTACAACAGCACGCGGCGCTGGAATTCGACCGGCACCTTGAAGTAGGCGAAGATCATCAGGAAAACGAAGATATTGTCTACCGCCAGCGATTTTTCGATCACATAACCGGTAAAGAACTCGAGTGCCTTCTGGTCGGCAATTTCCTTGCCATACGACGGATCATTGGCCAGATACCACCACAGCCAGCCACCAAACGCACAAGCGACAGAGACCCAGATCACCGACCAGGTGGCGGCTTCCTTGATCGATACTTTGTGGGCGCCATTCTGTTTCAGGGCAATCATGTCGATGAAGATCATGATCAATACGGCAATGAAGAAAATGCCGTAAAACAGTGGCGATCCGATATTCGGATAGACCGTTTCCATATTGTGTTTCTACTCCTTGTATTAATGGGGCCAAGCCGGGTACGGCAATACTCGGCCTTGCATGGCGTGCGTTGTCATTGTCGCCATCAGACAAACCGCATTTTGACCGTGTTATTGAATTTAGGTTCCTGTGGCTCGCCAGTCTTTTTCAACATAGTACGCAGGTTTCAGTTGTGCTGGCTGTTGCCGGTGCTGACAAGATCAAGCCAGTGGGCAAGTTGCGGATGCAGCCGGGTGACGGGGATGTCCTGCAAACGGGATCGCGGCAGCCGCTGCATGCTGGCGACTTCGTGATTCGGCTGGAAGTCACCATCGTAAATGCCGTGATACAGCTGGCAGTATTCATCTACCAGCCATAAGGTTTCGCCGGCATGCAGATCACACTGGATGCCCAGCTCCTCTTTCAGCTCACGCTGTGCGGCGCTGTCGACATCTTCGCCGTCGTCAACGCTGCCACCGGCAGCAAAATCCCAGCAGCTCGGATAATCCTCGTCGTCGTGGGCGCGTTGCTGCAGCCAATCGTTGCCTTGCGAGTCTTGCAACACAATCAGCACGGCGCTGACTTTCATGCTGCCAACCTTTTGGCCAGCTCGGCAAGGCGCTTGCCCTGTGCCAGCGCCAGCTGCTTTTCTTCGTCGCTCAGCTGCGGCTGTTTCTCGTTGGCCGCTACGTGGGTGACGCCATAGGGGCTGCCGCCGCTACGGGTGTGGTGCAGCGCCTGTTCGGTGAAGGGCAGGCCGGCAATTACCATGCCGTGATGCATGAGCGGAATCATCATGCTGAGCAGGGTGGATTCCTGGCCGCCATGCTGGGTGCTGCCGCTGGCAAACACGCAAGCCGGTTTGCCGCTCAAGGTGCCTTGCATCCATTGCGGTGCGGTGCCATCCAGAAAGTATTTCATCGCGGCGGCCATATTACCGAAACGCACCGGGCTGCCCAGGGCGAGACCGGCACAGTCGGCCAGATCCTGTGCCTCGACATAGGGTGCGCCGTTGTCCGGTACGGACGGGGCGGTGGCTTCGCAGACGGTCGAGACTTTGGGCACGGTGCGCAGGCGCGCGCGGCAGCCGTCCACGCTGTCGATACCGCGGGCGATCAGACGGGCCAGTTCGCGCGTGGCGCCATGCTGGCTGTAGTACAACACCAGAATCTCGTGCATTGTCATTCCTATCGGTTAACATCGGGTTTGCCAGATTCTAGCCTGAAGATCGGAGTCCCGTGACGCTTCCCCATCGCCGCCTTGGCGGCTTTTTGCAATTTGTCGGCCGCCGGATTGCGCAGCAGCGCGTGCTGCAGATTGCCGGCAGTCTGACCTTCACTACCTTGCTGGCGCTGGTGCCCTTGCTGACCATCGCGCTGACGGTGATGTCGGCGTTTCCGGTGTTTTCCGATTACAGCAGCCGCTTCAAGGTGATGCTGCTGTCTACCCTGGTGCCGGAGTTCGCCGGCAAGGTGATTACCGTCTACATGCGGCAATTTGCCGATAATGCCGAAAAACTGACGGCCGCCGGCATCGTGATGCTGGGCGCCACCTCGCTGATGCTGATGGCGACGGTCGAGCGCACCTTCAACAGTATCTGGGGGGTGCGGCGCAAGCGGCCGTGGCTGCAGCAGAGCATGGTGTACTGGACGGTGCTGACGCTGGGGCCGCTGGCATTGGGTGGTGGTCTGCTGGGCTGGCGCATGCTGTTCAAGCTCACTCACGTCGAGCGGGTTTCACCCTTGCTGGATCAGGCGCTGCAGTTTGCCGGCGGCATGGCGCTGACCACGCTGGTACTGGCGATGCTGTTCCGCATCGTGCCCAATTGTTATGTGCCGCGCCGCCATGCCTTGCTGGGTGCCTTTGCCACCGCGGTGTTGCTGGAGCTGACCAAACGCCTGTTCGGCTATTACATCGACGAGATTGCCAGCTATCAGCTGGTGTATGGCGCCTTTGCCAGCTTGCCGGTCCTGCTGCTATGGCTGTTTTGTCTGTGGCTGGTGGTGCTAACCGGTGCGGTGCTGACCGCCTCGTTTTCTTACTGGCAGGGCAATGCCTGGCAAAGACGCGTCGAGCCGCGCCGGCGCTTTCTGGATGCGGTCGAAGTGCTGGTGTTGCTGGATGAGGCGCAGCAGGCCGGCAAGGTGATGCGGCCGGAGACGCTGCGCGAACAGGTGCTGGTGGGCTATGACGAGCTCGGCCATGTGCTGGACAGGCTGGCCGAGGCCGGTTTCGTGCAATGCGGCCAACGTGAGGGCTGGGTGCTGACCCGGCGCGCCGAGAACATACACCTCGCCGATATCTTCCGCCTGTTTGTCTACCGGCCGGAGCTGAAAGTCTGCGATGACGATATCGCTGCTGGGATGGCGACGCTGTTTCAGCCGATGATGGGCGAGCTCGAGGCGGTTTCGGTCGCCGACTTCGCGCGACGACTGGCGCGGAAGTAATCGGTATTGCCATAAAACGCCGGGTCGGCATTGTCCGGCCACCAGCCGGGGATGCCCAACAGTGGCAGCGGCAGCAGCTCGCGCGGCTTGCCGAGAAAGTCTGCCGTTGCCAGCGCTGCGGCCAACTGCTGGTCGAGTGCATCAATCTGCTTGGCCGCATTCAGAGCAAAGAATGAAGCCGCCACCGGCATCAGCAGCGCCTTGCCGCACCAGCCGATATGCATGGCAAGGCCTTGTTCCAGCAGCGCGTGGCCTATCACATGGCCGCTGATCTGCTTGCCCCAGGCGGCACGATTGCTGACAAACAGCGTTTGCCAGTCCATCTCGCGCAGTGCCTGTGCCAGTGTTTCATCGCAATAGGCAATGACGATGCCGCACTCGTCCAGCAAGGTGCCGGCATCGCGTACCGGGCCACGTACCGCCTCGTCACCCTCAATGGCCGCCACCTGCCGCCCATTCATCGCCAGCTTGCTGCGCGGCCAACTTACCCAGCACAAGGCATTGAACCAGTCGTGCCAGTTGTCGCCACGGGTTGGGACTTCGCCGGTCGCACCGATGTGCATCTCGTAGTACAGCTCAGGGTCGGCATCGCGCACAAAGCGCTGTCTGGCGGGTAAAGGTTGGCCGCAAGCCCGTGCATGATCGGCCAGCCGGTCAAAGTCGGCCTGTTGCGGCCAAGTCTGGCACTCGGCCGCCTCACGCCAACGCGCAATCGACTGGTACAGCGGATGTTCGGGCCAGGCCGAAAAGGTCTTGGGCAGGGCGGCCAGTGCCGTGCGCTTTTGCATTACTGCGCGGCGCTGGCGCTGGTGTCGGCCGGGGTGTCGCTCGCCGGCTTGGTGTAATGGTTGATGGCAACGGCCAGTACCACACCGATAACAGCCAGCAGGGTCAGTCTTTGCAGCAGATTCATTGTGTTTGCTCCGGGAATGCAAAACGCCACCGGGTTGGTGGCGTTGTGACAGGGTGGCGCCCCCGACAGGAATCGAACCTGTAACTGCCCCTTAGGAGGGGGCCGTTATATCCATTTAACTACGGAGACAGCCGTCAAATCTTGATCAGGCGTTGCGCTGTACCGACAACAGCGCCAGCTCGGCCATGGCCTGCTTGTACTCGCTGTCCGGCAGTTGGGCCAGAGCTTGTACCGCACGCTCGGCTGCCTGTTCGGCTTGCTGGCGGGCGTAGTCCAGCGCGCCGCAGGATTGTACCGCGTTCATTACATCTGTAAAGCGCTCGCGGTTACAGGCTTGCAGTGCTTCGCGCACGGTCTGGGCGGCATCGGCACTGCCATGACGCATGGTGTAGATCAGCGGCAGGGTGACCTTGCCCTCGGCCAGGTCGTCACCGAGGCTCTTGCCGATGGTGGCAGCGTCGCCGCTGTAATCGAGTACATCATCGATGATCTGGAAGGCGGTGCCCAAGTGCATGCCGTAATCGGCCAGCGCCTGCTCCTGCTCGGGGGTGGCAGCCGAAATCAGTGCGCCAACGCGGGTGGCCGCCTCGAACAGCTTGGCTGTCTTGTACTGGATGACCTGCAGATACTGCGCTTCGCTCAGATCGGTATCCCCGATATTCAGCAGCTGCAGAACCTCGCCCTCGGCAATGATATTGGTGGCATCAGCCATCACTTCGAGGATGCGCATATTGCCGCTGGACACCATCATCTGGAAGGCGCGGGTGTAGAGGAAGTCCCCGACCAGTACGCTGGCCGCATTGCCGAACATGGCATTGGCGGTTTCACGGCCACGGCGCATGTCCGACTCGTCCACCACATCATCGTGCAGCAGGGTGGCGGTGTGGATGAATTCGATCATCGCGGCCAAGGTGTGCAGATGCGGGCCGTCGTAGCCCATGGCGCGGCCAGCCAGCAAGGTCATCACCGGGCGCAGACGCTTGCCGCCGGCGGAGATGATGTATTCGGCAACCTGACGGATCAGCACCACATCCGAATGCAGACGGGTACGGATAACCTGGTCGACTGCCTGCATATCGGCGGCGGTCAGAGAGCGGAAGAGCGGCTGAGAGGACATTGCTACCGGTTCATCTTTCGGTTGGGAAACCGCGCGATATTAGCAAAACGCAAGGTTGGCCGCCACGGCAAACCACATGCATGGTGCCTGATGCAGGGAAATGTTGACACCAATCAGTCACTTGCGTATATTCGCGAGTTCTCCGCGCACCCTGCGCGCAGAAAGATATTTAGGAGCTATACGAATGTATGCGGTCGTAAAAACCGGCGGTAAGCAATACAAAGTTGCCGTTGGCGAAAAACTCAAAGTAGAACAGATACCTGCAGACGTCGACAGCCAAATCGTACTGGAAGAAGTATTGATGGTGGTTGAAGGTGATCAGGTAACTGTAGGTACTCCGGTTGTTGCCGGTGCCAAAATCCAGGCTACCGTGGTTGCCCATGGTCGTGGCGAAAAGGTTCGCATCTTCAAGATGCGCCGCCGCAAGCACTACCAGAAGCGTCAGGGTCATCGTCAGAACTACACCGAAATCCGCATCGACGCGATTTCCAAGTAAGGAGTAAACAGACATGGCACACAAGAAAGCAGGCGGTAGTTCCCGCAACGGTCGTGATTCTGAAGCCAAACGCCTGGGTACCAAGGTATACGGCGGCGAGCTGATCCCGGCTGGTTCCATCATCATCCGTCAGCGTGGCACCCGTTTCCACGCCGGTGAAAACGTTGGCATGGGCAAGGATCACACCCTGTTCGCCAAGGTTGACGGCTACGTGAACTTCGCGGTTAAAGGCGCTGCCAAGCGCAAGACCGTATCCGTTGTTCCGTACACCGGTGCAGACGCCGAGTAATCTCGCGTCAGGCAGAAAAAGCCCTATCAAGCGATAGGGCTTTTTTGTTTATAAACTGATAGACATTGACAGCCTTGAAGGCGTGAGGCGCAAGCGGCTGCGGCCAACCTTGCGACGCAAGCGGCCGCTTGCGCCTGACTCCTTGGCTGAGTGAATGGGAGACAAGCATGAAGTTTATTGATGAAGCCCGCATCGAAGTGCGTTCGGGCAAGGGCGGTAATGGTTGCTGCAGTTTCCGTCGCGAGAAATTCGTACCGCGCGGCGGTCCGGATGGTGGCGATGGTGGCCGTGGTGGCGACGTGATTGCCGTGGCTGACGAAAACATCAACACCCTGGTGGAGTACCGTTTCGTCAAGAAATACCTGGCCGAGAATGGCGAGAACGGCCGTGGTGCCGACTGCTACGGCAAGGGCGGCGAAGACATCCGTCTGCGTTTCCCGGTGGGTACCCAGATTTTTGACGGCGACAGCGAAGAGCTGCTGGCCGACCTCACCCATCACGGTCAGGAAATCATCCTGGCCAAGGGTGGCAAGGGTGGTCTGGGCAACATCCACTTCAAGAGCTCGGTCAACCGTGCACCGCGCCAGTTCACCCGTGGCGAAGAAGGCGATATCCGCAATCTGCGTCTCGAGCTGAAAGTACTGGCTGACGTGGGCCTCTTGGGCATGCCGAATGCCGGCAAGTCCACCTTCATCCGTGCGGTCTCTGCCGCCAAGCCGAAAGTGGCTGACTATCCGTTCACCACCCTGCACCCGAACCTGGGTGTGGTGCGTATGGATGACACCTCGAGCTTCGTGATTGCCGATATTCCGGGCCTGATCGAAGGCGCGGCCGAAGGCGCGGGTCTTGGCCATCGCTTCCTCAAGCACCTGTCGCGTACCGGCATCCTGTTGCATCTGGTCGACATCGCCCCGTTCGATCCGGATGTCGATCCGGTGCGCGAGGCGCGTGCCATCGTGGATGAGCTGAAAAAGTACGATGACGAGCTGTACAACAAGCCGCGCTGGCTGGTGCTGAACAAGGTCGACATGCTGCCGGAAGACGAGCGCGAGCTGACCGTTTCGGCCTTCCTCGAGGCCTATGGCTGGCCGAAGGTGACTGCCGACGACCGTTTCGGCTTCGACATGAATGCACCGCGTCACTTCGTGATCTCCGGTCTGACCGGCGAAGGTACTCGCGACCTGGTATTCGCGATGAAGGAATACCTCGATGTGCTGCGCGAAGCCGAGCGCAAGGCCAAGGAAGCCGCCGAAGCCGAAGCGCGTGCTGCCAAGCTGGCGCGAGCTGCCGAACTCGGTGCAGGCAAGGTTGCCGAGCCAGGCAGTGTGGTGATCCAGCCGACTCAGGGCGAGTAATCCCGCTCTGGCAGTTTTGACCCGAAGGCAAGCAGAAATGCTTGCCTTTTGTCATGGGTAGTCAAGACCGGCTTGGGGAAAATGTCTGGCCTTGACGATAATGATGGGCAGGGCGATAACAGGCAGTAATGCAGATTGACCGACTAAGCGGGGCCAGCCATCAACATGACCGAAAAATACCAGGACAATACGGCATTGAAACTGTCGGTCATGCAGGGCATCAGCAGCGTGATGGCAATGATTGTCACTGCGGCGGCAATGGTGAACCTGTTTGCGTCGAAGGACTATCTGTTTGCCAGCATCGAGCTGCTGTATGTGGCGCTGTGTCTGCGGACGTCGTATTGCCTGCGCGAGGGGTTGCCGGTCAGTACGCTGATCAAGGCGAATATGGCCGGCCTGGTGCTGATCGTGTTGTACGGTATTGCGACCACCAATCTCAAGTCAGGCCTGATTTTTACCGCTTTTGCCTTGCCGGCAGTATTCCACGTCTTTCTGTCCCTGCCTCTTGCTGCGTTGGCCTCCGGCCTGCTGGGCCTTTGTGCCGCTTTGCTGATCATGTACAAGAGCAACTGGCAGGCAAGCTTTGTGTTGTTCAACTTCCTCGCCGTGTATCTGTCCATCTGGGCGGTCAGCCGCGTATATGAAAAGGCGCGGATAGAGATTTACGAGCAGCTGAAATTCAATGCGCTGCACGATGCGCTCACGGGTGCCCTGAACCGGCAGGCGCTGATCCAGGATTTTGCCTTGCTGGCCAGGCGGCAGGACGGTTATGCGCTAATGCTGGATATTGATTACTTCAAGCGGATCAATGACAGCTATGGTCATTTGGCGGGTGACGAGGTGATCCGTCATCTGGTCAGCACCGCCCTGCAGCTGCATGACAAGGGGCTGGTTTATCGTATCGGTGGCGAGGAGTTCCTGTTGCTGCTGCCGGATAGCTCATCAGCACAGGGAATGGCATTGGCCGAGCGTTTGCGAGCCAATGTCGAGCAGGCGGTCTGCCAGTATGCCGGGCAGAATCTGCCTTATACCGTCAGTATCGGCGTGGCGGCATGGGTGGCGGATGAGAAACTCGAACAGCTGCTGCATGATGCCGACGATGCCTTGTATGCGGCCAAGCGCGGCGGTCGCAACCGGGTGGTGGTGCATGCCGACTTGCCGGTCTCACTCCCATAAACCGCGCAGTTTCTCCAGCCCGCTACGCGATACCGGCACCTGGCGGCCACTGGCCAGATAAAGCGACTGGCTATCCTTGCTGTGCCGCTCCAGCCGGCTGACCTGCTGCAGATTGACTATCCACGAACGGTGCACCCGCACAAAGCGCTGCGGATCAAGCTGCTGTTCGAGCTCGGCCAGTCGCTGGTGCTTGAGGTGGCAGCGCCCCGCACAATGAATGCCGATATAGTCGTCCTGCGCCTCGATACATTCGATCTGCTCCAGCGCCAGTACATGAATCTGTTCGCGCTCGCGCACCACCAGCCGCTCCAGTTGCGGTCTTGTTTGCTGACGTAGCGCTTCCAGCGGCGCTTCGGCTCGGGCCAGCGCCCGTGCACGCTGGATGGCGCTGTCAAAACGCGCCTGACTGAATGGCTTGAGCAGATAGTCGACCGCCAAGAGATCAAAGGCGCGCATCGCATGCTGGTCATAGGCGGTGGTGAAAATCACGCCATGACGGCGGCCGCTGACTTCCAGCACTTCCAGCCCCGACAGCCGCGGCATATTGATGTCGAGCAGCACGAAGTCAGGTTGCAACTCGGCAATCAGCCGCGCCGCCTCAAGACCGTTATCGCATTCGGCGACAATCTGCAGATCAGCATGCGCTTTAAGGTATTCGACGAGCAGGCGGCGCGCCAGCATTTCGTCATCGGCAATCAGCACAGTCGGCATCACGTCTCCAGAGGTAAGCGGATTTCAACGGCAAAACGTTCATCCTTCTTGTCGGCCGTCAGCAAGGCACGTTCGCCATAAGATGCGGCCAACCTGGCGCGCACATTGGCAATACCGGTGCCGGTGCCCGGAGTGCCGGCATGGGTGGCCGGATTGTCCAGCAGCAGATACAGCCAGCCATGTGCCGACGCTATCTGCAGGCGGATCTCGCCATCATTGCCGGCTTGCAGGCCGTGTTTGATCGCATTCTCCAGCAAGGGCTGCAGCAGCATGGGCGGCAAGTTGATGTCCTCCGGGTTGGCCGCAAGCTGTTCGGCAAACTGCAGGCGCTCGCCAAAACGGTAATGTTCAATCGCCAGATAATGGCGGCACAAGGTCAGCTCTTGCGCCAGCGTGATGCGCTCCAGCCCGGCCAGTTGCAGGGTGTGGCGGTAGAAGGTGGCCAGCGTCAGGGTCATCTCGCGCGCGGCGGCGGCATCAAAGGCGGTCAGCGCACTGATGGCATTCAGGCTGTTGAACAGGAAGTGCGGGTTGATCTGCAAACGCAGCATGACCAGCTCGGCCTCGCGGGCATGCAGGCGGGCCTCGGCCGCCAGCTGTTCGGCACGGCTGGCGCGTGACACCGCCTGCAGCGCATCAGCCAGCAGCAGGGCGAGCAGATAGAGCATGGCCGCCAGTAACCACAGGGCAATATTGTCGGCCAGTGTCAGTTGTACCAGCCCATCCGGCAGCAGGCTGTTCCAGGCCTCGGCCAGCAGTGTCAGCGCGCTGGCCACCAGGGCGGCGGCGCTCAGGTAATTCAGCGCGATGCGTGCTGGCTGGTCGCGGCTGGCCTGCATCGCCCGGCTCAGATAAGTGGCCGATGGCAGGCTGCTGGCCAGCAATACCGACAGCGGCAGTGCAAACAGCGCGGCCCGCGACAGGCTGGCGCTGAGGCCCAGCTGCCACAGCAAGAGGGCGAGGATCAGGCCACCAAGCAGGCCGCCGGCGGCATACCAGCGCAACAGGGTGAAGTTACCGGAGAGCAGTGTCATTTCAGTTGCGGATCTCGATGCCGCTCATCAGCATTTCACCGCGCAGAACCAGCAGCTTGTTGCCATCGCGTGGCGGTGTGCTCTTGTTTTCGACGGCCCCCATCACCGGTGCCAGCGCGATCTCGACCTGCCAATCGGGCGGAATGCGCAGCTCCAGCCCGGCCAGCATCATTTCCACTTTCAGTTCGGCCTTGCCGTTCAGCTGCGCCTCACGCAGGTCCAGCTTCAAGCCGCTCATCACCAGTGACAGCTCGCCGCCGGTAAAACTGTCGCGGTCGCTGCGCAGCTCGCTGCCCGACATCAGCAATTTGCCGCGAATCTCCTTGCCCGCCTCACTTGCCTGAAACCAGTGCTCGCCAGCCTTGCGCTCAGCGGGGGCTTTGCGCGGCAGCAGCAACATCAGGCCGGCGTAGATCAGGAAGATCGGCCACCACTGCTGCAGGCTGAAGCGCAGCACGCCATTGTGATCCAGCGTCATCAAGAGGCCGAGGCCGAACAGCAGGCCGGCGCTGAGTTTGCGCCGCAGCGGGCCGCCTTTGGCCAGCAGCAGGCCGCCGAACAGCATGAACATCAGTGGCCAGAACGGTTGCTGGCTGAAGCTGCCGATTACGCCAAGATTATTCAGCAGCAACAGGCAGCCGCCGGCGATGATGACGAGGCCCGCCAGCAGGCGTTTGCGCGCGGCGGTGGCGTATGCCGGTCTCATTGCTCGCCCTCGCTGTTGACGCGCACGCGGATGCCGCCGGCAGGCAGCAGGACACCAAGGCCGAACAGGATGATCAGCAGAGGCCAGCTATTGGCAAAAGTCAGGCCGGCCAGCTGCTGCAGGCAGGTAAACAGCCAGGCCGCCAGCGCCACTCGCACAAAGCCCTTCCATAGGCCGCGAGCATCACGCCGGCTGAACCAGTGCGACAGGCCGGACAGCAACAGCAGAGCGGCAAACAGATGGCCGATGCCGTAGTCGGCCACGCTGCCCGCCCATTGCGGCCAACTCAGAAAAGGCAAGAGGTCGAACTGGTGCAAGAGCAAGAGACTGCCGGCCACCAATAGCACCAAGCCCCAGAAGCGGCGCAGGCGCTGATGGCGTTGCGGATGACGTTGGCCGCAAGACAGGTGCTTGTGCGGGTGATGGCAGGCGGACTGATAGTCAGGTGAGGACATGGGCGGCTCCGGCAGCAGGATTGAACATGATCACAACATATCTGTTGCCGGGCAAGTTGTCGTGGCGCTTTCGGTGAATGCCGCCGCTGCTTCGGCGAGTGCCGCCAGGCTAGGGTATTTTGTTGGCAATAGCGGGCGGGATGGCTATGCCTTGCGGCCAGCCTGTATGTTGGCCGCACAGCAAAAAGCCCGGCATGACCGGGCTTTTTTTGTTGGCGTGCTGGCAGCTCAGGGCAGCGACAGCGGCAGGGCGCTGTTGTCGTTCAGCTTGCCGGCCAGCGGCGAGGCCGGGTCGCTTTCTTCGCGCAGCAAGGCCTGCTGTTGTGTATCCGGCTGGCCCAGCAGCAGATTGCTGCCATCCTCGCGCGCATAGCGCGCCTGCAGCGCATGTGTATCGGGGCGATACAGCACTGTCAGCTGGTGCGGGCAGTTGTGCGGCTCGCACACCGTGCCGCGCAGATACAGGGTGTTGCCCTGACGCAGCGGAATCATCGGCGTATTCACGCCACGCGCGACCCAGCGCGGCTGTTTGAGGCCGGACTCGCGAAAAGCCTTGCGCAGCGCGTCGCGGAAATACTTGTCGCCGGCATAGACATCATGAAAATAGCTGCATGCGGCGATCTCGCCGCACAGGCTGGCCTTGCGGGCGTCAACGGGGGCATGGGCCAACACCGGCCGGGCCAGCAATAACAGACTGGTCATGGCCAGCAAATGCCGGATCTTCATTCATCTACTCCACGGGCACAAATCCTGAACAGCCGCCACCTTGCCAGTGCCGGCCGCTGCTGGCAAGAGCACAGTTTACTTAAACCTTGAAATGAGCCGGCAAGCCCGCGCCAGTGTCATTGACTTGCCGCATTCGGCCACCGACAATCCCATGCTTCATTGCAAAGCGGATATCTGCCTTGGATTTGCTTTCCGATTACTTACGTCCCGGCCTCGGCGCGGACGAGCTGCCGGCGCTGCAGCGCCTGACGGCGGCCTGGCCTTATCTTGCCGTCTTCATCACCCTGTTTCGCGGCAGCGACGACGATGTGCTGATGCGGCTGCTGGTGCTGCGCGAGCTGGGCCAGCGTGCCGATGCGCCGTACTGGACGCCGCAAGACATCGCCCAGCGTTTTGCCTACCTCAACGACACCAAGCTCACCACCATCCTGACGCGGCTGCGCGAGGGTGATCTGCTGGTGTACGACAGCGATGCCGGCCATTACAGCCTCAGTGAAGGCGCGCGCGTCGCCTTGTCGGCGCTGGCGACACTGATAGACTTTGCCGGCGACGATGTCGAGCTGGGTTATCTGACCAGCCAGGTGGCCGCCGGCCAGTCGCTGGGCCAGGTCTCGCACGAGGCGATGCAGCATCTGCTGGCGCGGCTGAACGAGCTGCATGCCGAATTTGCCGAGGCGCTGGAGTCGCAGTCCGAATTCCGCATCCGCGCCGCCCAGCACCGGCTGGAGTCGGTGTGGCGCTGGGTGGAGAAATCCACCAGCGTGGTGCGCAGCCTGACCGCCGACGACACGCTGACCCTGCTGACGCTGGCTCAGGCGCAGGCGATTGCCCTGGCGCAAAGCCGCATGCTGGCGCTGGCCGCGACTTTCGAGCGCCGCCTCGCCCAGTTGGCCGCACAGCGCGTGCATCTGGGCAGCTCCGGCCTGACCTCGACCGATATCGCCGACTGGCTGCGCCATCTTGGCCCCGCTACCTTGGCTGGTCTGGCCGACGGCCTGGTTGCGGCCAACCTCGAGCCGGCCTTTGTCACCACGCCGGAGCTGGCCGACGTTGCCGAATTCGAGCTGATCGGCCGCGAGCGGCAAGCCGCCAGCGATATGGCGCTGCCGCAAGCTGCCAGTGCCGAAGTCGGTGATGCGCCCGAAGTCGAGCGCCTGCTGGCCGCCGAAGCCTTGTACGACGAACTATTGCAGCTGGGGCTGGACCTTGCGCCGGGCGAGTCGCAAGACATCGCGCAGGCGGTGCTGGCCGACAGCTACAACGAGACTGCCTATCGCCTGTCGCTGCTGTCGCTGTTGGGCGACCCGGAAAGCAGCCGCGATGCCAGCGTGATTGCCGAACTGGCCCGCCTGCCGCTGACGCTGGCCGGCGGCGACGACATCATCAACCCCGACCACCCCGAAGTGGCCACGCTGTCCGATGCGCGGCTGGTGGCGGGCAAGTGACCCAAGCCGCCGGCGCGTGCCGGCGGCAGCCGAGAGAGACTCATGGATACGCAACTCTCCACCTTGATTGCGCGCCTGCTCGCGCATCGTGTGATTCCGCGCCACGACCCGCTGGCGCGGCGCGCGCTGCTGGACGACAGCTTCCGCAGCGAGCTGGAACAAAGACTGGCCGCCTGCGGCCTGCGCCTGGTCGAGAACCCATACGCCGAGCACATTGCCGTGGCATTGCTGCCGAAAGAAACCGAAGCGGTGTTCGGCTCGGGCGAGGCCTGGCTCAACAATAATCTGGGCCTGCCGCGCGATGGCGTGGCGCTGCTGGTGATTGTCTGGGCACTGATCATTTTGCCCAAGCGCGAACGGCAGATCAGCCGTGTCGAGGCCGGCCGTGAAAGCCAGCACGATATGTTTGCCGCGCAAAAACCGCTGGCAACCGGCGAGGCGGTGTCGGTCGGTATTTCCGAAGAGGCGCTGTTTGCCGACTTCGGCAAGCAGCTTGGCGGTCGCACCCGCTTTGCGGCCAACCTTGGCCGCCTGGTGAATCTGGGTTTTCTGGTCCGCCGCAACAAATGGCTGGAAGAAGGCCCGCTCTTGGATGTGCTGATCGACTACAGCCAGCTGGCGCCGCGCATCATTGATGGCGCGCTGGGCGAAGTGCTGGCGCGCCGCGCCAGTCTGACGGCTGGCACGGATGCCGGCAGCGATGAATCAAGGTTGGCCGCAGACAGCCAGCCGCAAGCGGAGCAAGCCTGATGTTCCAGATGAAATCGGTAGAAATGGTGCACTGGGACTTCTGGCAACGGCTGACCGTGCCGCTGGATGCGCAGATTGTCACCATCATCGGCCCGAACGGTTCGGGCAAGACCACGCTGCTGGATGCCTTGCGCACCCTGCTGGCGATCAAATGTTCGGGCAAGCGCGATTACAAGCGTTATGTGCGCAATAACCGCGCCGCCTTTGCCTATCTGAAAGGCGTGGTGGCCAACCCGCGTCGGCTGAATGGCGGTCTGTATCCGACGCCGTTTTTCCCGCTGGTCAGCGAGGAAGTCACCCTGCTGTGCCGCATCAAGAAACAGGGCGGCGACTGGGTGCGCCATTACGCGATTGTCGAAGGCGATGCCGAGCTGGATCACGCCGTCAGCGCCGCCGACACCGCCTGGCTGGGCGTGCAGGAATACCGCCGCCGCCTCGAGGCTGCCGGCCTGACTGCAGCCGTGGCCGAGGTGCTGGCGCTGGAGCAGGGCGACACCGACAAGCTGACCGAATACAGCCCGCGCCAGTTGCTGGATCTGGTGTTCCAGGTGTTTGGCGACAAGGATGTGCTCGACAACTACCAGCGCGCGCGTGACGAACAGCAGGCGGCCGAGGCCGAGCTGAACGCGCTGTCGCAACAGCAGGAAGCACTGGATGTGCGCGTCGAGGCGATGAAGTCGCGCGCCAACCGCTACCTCGAATGGCAGGGCCTGCAAAAGCGTATCGAACGGCTGCAGAACGAAGCCTTGCCGGTGCTGGGCCTGATGGATGGCCGCGCCGCGCTGGGGCGCGATTGGCAAAGCTATCGCGCCGAGCTGGAACGTTATCAGCGCGTGCGACTCGAGCATCGCGATACGCTTGCCCATGTGGCGCAGCTGGCGCAACAGGAAAGCAGCGCGCAACAGGCGCGGCGTGAGGCCGAAGCAGCGCGTGCCAGCCAGCAGCAGGCCTTTCTGGCGGCGCGTGATGCCTTGCGCGATGTACAGAGCCGGCTGAAAGAGCGCGATCGCCTGCAAGCGCTGGCCAATCAGCAATACGGTGCCGATGGCGAAGTGCTGCAGCAAAGGTTGGCCGCCAGCCGCGCCACGGTAGACAGCCTGCGCGACAGCCTGCGGGCGGCGCGTGGCCAGCGCGATGCGTTGCATGGCGAGCTGGCCGGCCTCGAAGGCGGCAAGCCGCGTGCGGCCGAAGAGGTGCGCCAGTTCCGCGCCGCGCTGGACGAGGCCAACATTGCCCACAGCCTGCTGGCCGATATTGTCGAAGTAACCGACAGCCAGTGGCAGGGCGCAGTCGAGGCGCTGCTGCGGCCTTACCGCCAGGTCATCATCCTGCACGACGAATCCGACCGCCGCGCAGCCTGGCAGCTGGGTGAAAAGCTGCGTTACCGCCATTTCGTGGTGGCCGAGCGCCATGCCGCGCCGGCCGCGAAAAAAGGCAGCCTGCTCGAAGTCGTGCGCTTTGCCGAGGATGCGCCGGAATGGCTGCATCAGCAGCTCAACCGCGTGACGCGGGTGGCCGATGTTGCCGCCGGTGCCAAACTCGATGGCGACTGGATTACCGCCGACGGTTATTTCCGCGAGCGGCGCGGTGCGCGCCACATCGGCATTCCGGCGCGTGAATACGCGTTTGGCGAGGCGGCGCGCATGGCGCGTATCGCCAGCCTGCAACAGCAGCTGAAAGCGCTGAACCAGCAGATCCTGCGTGAAGAAGAAGCACTGGTCAGCGCCAGCCGCGACAGCGCGAGTCTGGCCGAGTACCTGTCAGGCATGGACAGCCTGCAGGCGCTGGCGCAGCGTGCCGAAGAATTCGCCGCTCTCGAGGCGCAGCTGGCCAGCCTCGAAGCTGCCGTCAGCGAGCAAGGCGCCAGCCTCGCCACGGCTGACGAAGCCTGCCGCGCCGCCGAACAGGCCTATGGCGATGCGCGTCTGGCGCACGACCGCGTTTGCCAGCGCGAGCAAAGCAGCCTGCAGGGCGAGCAGCAGGCACGCAGCAGCGTCGAGCTGCGCCGTCGCAATCTGCGCCGCCAGCTGGCCGAGCTGCGCGATTGCCGCCAGCATCTGCCGGCCAGCGCACAGGACGCGGCCTATGTCGCCGCGTTGAACGAGGAATTCGAGTCGGCCGCCGATGTGCGCCACGAGATTCACTATCTGTCGGAAAAACTCGCCAGCGGCGACTGGGAGTGCGACCCGGCGGTGCTGCAGCTGAAAGACAAGCTGCAGGAAGACCAGGGCAATCTCTTGCGGGATTGCCAGCGCCGTCAGGCCGAGGTCGAACGCGCGGCCGCGCTGACTACCGATGCGCGCGAGGCTTATCTGGGCAAGCTGCGTGCCACCGTGCGTACTTATGCGGCCAACCTCAAGCGCCTGGGCGAGCTGGCCGGCATCGCGGTGGAGGTCGAGCTGCCGGTGCTCAGCAACGACGACGGCATGCTCGCGCAGGCCGGCCTGCAGTTGAAGTTCAACTTCGACCAGAAGGGCATGATGGGGCTGAACGACGGCGAGGCCTCCGGTGGCCAGCAGGTGATGAAGTCGCTGATTTTGCTGATCGGCCTGATGATGGACGAGGCCAACCCGTCGGGCTTTGTGTTCATCGACGAGCCGTTTGCGCATCTGGACATCTTCAACATCGACCGCGTCGCCGGCTTTTTGAAGGTTACCGGTGCGCAGTACCTGATCACCACGCCGAACACGCATAACATCAATATCTTCGCGCCCTCCGGCCTCACGCTGGCGACGCGCAAGAAGCGGCCGGGCGAAACCTGGGCCCCGCCCATCCTGCAAACGCGCAGGCGGGTGGCTGGAGAAGAGTGATTATGATGTCTGGCTTATTGATATGGAATTTTAAACAATGTAGTATGCATTTCCTTATCAATTATTAATGCAATTTGATTATGAGAAAAAGCATTTTTGTGGTTCTGCCAGTTGTCGCAATGCTGGCTGCTTGTTCTACGACTAGCTCTGTCGCTCATTACAAAGCGTCCATGACTAATGTCATCGCAATTAAAGATCAAGCAGGGTCGCAAGATAAGAAAGTGAAAGTCGGGGCTTTTACCCAGAACTCGTCCATTGGAAGTTTGTGGTGCCGTGCAGTTGGTCCCGTGTCTATTGGGGCAGGGAAAACGCCAGCAGTTTTTGTACAAGAAGCTCTGCAAGAGGAGCTTTATATGGCTGGTGTTTACTCAACAAAGGCGGCTAATCAAATTACAGGCCATCTGGATGAAATCACGTTCAGTTCCATTAGTCCTGCAAACTGGGAAATCAGGCTGACCTTGAGTTCGAGTAATGGCAATTCATATTCGACAAAAGTAAAACATGGTTTTGACACCAGCTGGGATGCAATCTCGGCATGCAAAAATGTAACTGACTCGTTCCCAGCAGCAGTTCAGTCTGTCTTGAAGGAAGCGGTGTCTGATCAACGTTTTGCTAAATTGTTTTAAGCAAGCGAGCATCGGTTAAAAGCTGATAAAGCTATTGGGCTAATCCTGCTTGAGAGCTAGGGTTAGCCCAAATATCGTCAAACACCAGCTCGGCCAGCGGCTGGCGTCTGGCCCAGTTTTCCTGTTGCAGCATGGGCTGCTCGTAAAAGGCATCCACCTGGCCGATGCACAGGATAGCAACGGCCTTGGCACCCTCGGGCAGCTGCAGCAGGTCGGCTACAGCGGCCGGGTCGAAAATCGATACCCAGCCAAGGCCTATACCTTCGGCGCGGGCGGCCAGCCACATATTCTGGATGGCGCAGGCCACCGAGGCGAGGTCCATCTCCGGCAGGGTACGGCGGCCGAACACATGGCGCTCGCGGCCATCCATCAGCGCGGCAACCAGCACCTCGGCGCAATCGCGCAAGCCTTCTACTTTCAGCTGCAGGAAAGCCTGCTGTTTTTCGCCCAGTGCCGCCGCCGTGCGCTGGCGTTCGGCCTCGACGATCTCTTGCAGTGCGCCGCGTACCTCGGGCCGGGTGATGCGGATAAAGCGCCACGGCTGCATGAAACCGACGCTGGGGGCGTAATGCGCGGCCTGCAGCAGGCGGGCGAGCATGCCCTCTGGCAGGGGGCCGGGGCGGAAATGGCGCATGTCGCGGCGTTCGCGAATCACGCGGTAAATGGCGGCGATATCGGCATCGGGGTAGTGCATGGGGCGTACCGGTTGCGGGCAAGGCCGACAGCTTAACGGCTTTGCCGCGGGCAGGCGAATCAGTCCGGTGGGGGCGAGGGGGGCGGTCTAAGCTGGAAGGGTGCCAGCCTGCCGCTGGCCGGTTACGGTGTGCCTCCGGTCCGCCCCGTTGCCCTGACGCCGACCGGCCAAGGGGATAAGCATGTGGAAAATCCTGTTATGCGCAAGCCTGCTGTTGCCGGCAAGCGTGCACGGCGCAGACAAGCTGGTGGATGCGGCCAACCCGGAGGCGCTGTTGGCGCTGGCGCGCTATTTCGGCCCGGCTGATCTGATGGTGGACGAGATGGGCACGCCGCTGATGCGCGGCAGCATGAATGGCGAGACTTATGTGCTGCTGTTTCTGGGCTGCAAGCAGGGCAAGGAGTGCAGCGATATCCAGTTTGCCAGCAGTTGGCCGCAAAGCCGCGTGTCGCTGGAGCAGCTGAACCTGTGGAACCGCAGCATGCGCTACGGCCGCGCCTATCTGGATCTGGAAGAAGACCCGGTGCTGGAGATGACGGTCAATCTGCAGCACGGGGTCTCGGCCGGCAATCTGGCGGAATGGTTTGACTGGTGGCGGGTGACCTCGGCCTATTTCAGCCAGCTGGTGCGCCCGCTTCAGTGAATCTCGCGGATCTGCGGGTAGCGCCACAGCATGGCAACACACAGCAGCAGCATCAGGCCGCCGGCCACCAGCAGAATGGCCTGATGCGGCACCTGCAGCGCCAGCAGGCCGGTGACGATCACATAAGACAGCGGCGTGAGGCCGTGCGAGAGGGTGTCGTTCAGCCCCATCACGCGCCCCAGCTTGTCGCGTTCGCTATAGCTTTGCAGCATGCTCATGGTCGGCACATTATTGCAGGCGATGCAGATGCCGATCAGCACCACGTTGGCCGCAACAAACCACAGGCCTGGTGTGTATGCCAGCAGCGCCAGTAACACGCTTTCCAACATCAGCATCGCCATCACGAACAGGAATTTGTGCCGGCGCGGCGCAAAGCGCAGCATCAACAGGCCGCCCAGCGTCATGCCGACGCCAAAGCCCGACAGCAAGGTGGTGTAGCTGTGGCTGTCGCCGCCGAGCTCGCGGGTGACAATCAGCGGGATGCTCTGCTGCAGCGGCCCCATGAACAGCACATTGGCAAAGGCAAACACCAGCAGTAACAGCGACAGCTGCGGATGGTGGCGGATGTAGGCGAGGCCCTCCAGCAGCTCGTGGCGAAAGCTCGGGCGCGTGCCGGCGTGAGTCTCGGCGGCCATCTGGCGTCTGCCCAGCTGCCAGTAACACAGCAAGGCCGCCGCCAGCAGGATGACACCCTGCCACAACAGCACCGCGCCATACGGCAGCAAGAGCAGCAGGCCGCCGGCCAGCACCGGGCCCAGTATCATCCCAAGCTGCGAGGTGACCAGCAGCAGCGAATTGGCCTGCGGCAAATCCGCCTCGGGCACCAGCTCCGGCAGCAGCGCATCGCGCGCCGGCCAGTAGCAGGCATCCAGCAGGCCATAGCAAAAGGCAAAGGCCAGCAACAGGCCGAAGCTGGCCGCATCCTGCAGCATCAGCCAACCCAACAGCGCAATCAGCAGCGCACGAAAGCTCAGCGAGAAGGTCAGCAACCGCGACTTGGCCACGCGGTCGGCCAGCACGCCGCCGGCCAGCATGAAGATCAGGCGCGGCACGGTGGCGGCAATGAGGATATAGCCGTAATCGCTCTCGCGACCGAGCACCTTGATCGCATACCAGCTCTCGGTCACCCAGGCGACCGACAGGCTGAAGACCGACAACAGCGTGGTAAACCACAAGGCAAGAAAACGGGGTTGGCGCAGACTGGCAGCTAGCATGGTGGTGGCAGGACTCGGCAGGTGGGGAGGCTCATGCTAGGTGAAAGTCAGCTGGTATTCAATTGGTATTGAATGATGTGGTCAAAGCCGCTGCTCTTTGTGTTGCAGCGGCCACGACGTGTCGCAGTCTCACGGGCGAATCTGGTCTACCGCATCGGTAATCACGCTATCGACGCCCCAGGCCAGCAGCTGGGCGACGCGGGCCGGTTCGTTGGCGGTGTAGCACAGCAGGCGGTAGCCGGCGTGCTTGATGGCGCGGATGCGCTGCTCGTCCAGCAGCAGGTGATTGCAGTCCAGCGCCATCGCGCCGCAGGCGGCCAGCTGCGCTTGCCAGTCATCAGCCCATTCATCCAGCAGCAGGGCGCGCGGCAAGGCCGGCGCGGCCTCGGCGGCGGCTTGCAGTGCCGCCAGCGAAAAGGATGACAGCAGTGGTGGCACGGCAGCCTGTTGCCAAAGGTTGGCCGCATCGAGTGCGACGGCGGCGCCGGTTTGCCGTTCGCGGCCGGGCACCGGTTTGATCTCGATATTCGCCAGAGCATTATTGGCCAGCAGATAGCGTGCAATCGCCGCCAGTGTCGGCAGGCTTTCACCGGCAAAGGCTGCACTGTGCCAGCTGCCGGCATCCAGTCGCGCCAGCTCGCCCAGCGTCAGCGCATCGGCACGGCCTTGGCCATTCGTGGTGCGCGCCAGGGTGTCGTCGTGCAGCAGAAAGCTGTGGCCATCGCTGCTGAGCTTGACGTCGAATTCGAAAGCGCGCTGACCAAGCTGATGGCCGAGGCGAAACGCCGCCAGCGTGTTTTCCGGGGCGAGCTTGCCGGCACCGCGATGGGCGATGATGGCAGGATAGGGCCAGCTGGACAGGCGGGTGTCGGTCATGAGCTTGATTCCGTTTGATTGGTACGGGGAGCAGGCGGATGGGCGTGCAGCCAGTCATCCAGTATCCGGCCGGCGTTGGCGGGCAGGTGCAGATAGAGCTTGCTGCGCCGTTGCAGCATGTCTTCGGCGCAGCCGGCCCATTCATTGTTGCGCAGATAGTCGATTTCGGCGGCAAACAGCCCGGGCAAGACTTCCTCGCCCAGCGCGGCGAGGCTCTGGCTGTCACCCAGCCAGCGCCGGGCGCGGCTGCCGTAGGCGCGGGCGATGCGCTCGCTCAGGCGCACGGGAAGCCACGGGTAGTCGCGGCGCAATTGCTGCAAAAAGCCGTCAAAATCAGCGTCAGGCAGATCGCCACCGGGCAGCGGGCTGCCGGCTGTCCATGGTACGGGCTGCTGGCCCAGCCAGGCTTGCAGCTGATCGACGACCTGTTCCGCCAGCTTGCGGCTGGTGGTGATCTTGCCGCCGTAGACCGACAGCAGCGGCGCGCCTTGGCAGTCGCTTTCCAGCGCGTAATCGCGGCTCACGCTACGGGCTGACTCATGTTCGTCATCCAGCAAGGGGCGAACGCCGCTGAAGCTGGCGACCACGTCGGCCGGGCTGATCTGGCGGCGGAAATAGCGATTGGCCATCGTACACAGATAGGCGGTTTCGGCGGCATCTATGCCGGCCTTGGCCGCATCGCCATGAAAGTCGGTATCGGTGGTGCCGATCAGGGTGAAGTCGTGTTCGTAGGGCAGGGCAAAAATGATGCGACGGTCGGGGTTCTGGAAAATATAGGCGTAGTTGTGGCTGAACAGGCGCGGCACGATGATGTGGCTGCCCTTGACCAGCCGGATATGGCGGCGCAGCGGCGCGGCGATCACGCCGTCCAGCAGTTGCTGTACCCACGGCCCGCCGGCATTCACCAGCATGCGGGCCTTGATCGTGTGCGGCGTATCGCCGCCGAGCTGGCACCGCCAGTAGCCGTCTTCGCGCTGCGCCGACAGGCAGGGCGTGCGCGGCAGGATGTTGGCCCCTTGCTCGCTGGCGGCCAGCGCATTGAGCACCACCATGCGCGCATCGTCCACCCAGCCATCCGAATAGACAAAGGCCTGGCGGAAGCCGTCTTGCAAGGGCTCTCCGGTTGGGTGCTGTGCCAGCCGGATGCGCTGACTGGCCGGCAACACACGGCGACGGGCGAGGTGATCGTAAAGCCACAGGCCGATGCCGATCAGCCAGGCCGGACGTTGGCCGCGGTCATGCGGCAGCACGAAACGCAGTGGATGCATGATGTGCGGCGCTGCCGCCAGCAGGGTTTCACGCTCCTGCAGGGCCTTGCGTACCAGCGCGAATTCGCCGTATTCGAGATAGCGCAGGCCGCCATGGATCAGCTTGGTGCTGGCGGAAGAGGTGTGCGCGCCCAGATCATGCTGCTCGCACAGGGTAACGCTCAGGCCGCGCCCGGCCGCGTCGCGGGCAATGCTGCAGCCATTGATGCCACCACCGATGATCAGCAGATCCTGCATGTTTGCCTCCCGAGGCTGCCTGTTCAGCCGCCGCTGGCCTGGTACAACACCTGACGAATGGCGGCCTGCCAGCCGCCCAGCAGCCGTTCGCGCCTGGCCTCATCCATTTGCGGGGTGAATACCTTGCCGGCCTGCCACAGCTTGGCCAGCGCCGCCTGGTCCGGCCACAGGCCGCAAGCTAGCCCGGCAAAGCCGGCCGCGCCAAGCGCCGTGGTTTCGGTTTGTTGCGGCCGCAGGACGCGGCAGCCCAGCAAATCGCTCTGCGTCTGCATCAGCAGATTATTGACGGTGGCGCCACCATCTACCCGCAACTCGTGCAGGCTCATGCCTGCATCCAGCTGCATGGCCTGCACCACGTCGTAAGTCTGCAGGGCAATGCTCTCCAGCGTGGCGCGCGCGATGTGGCCGCGCTGGCTGGCCTGAGTCAGGCCGCCAAGTTGGCCGCGCGCCTGTGGCTGCCAGTACGGTGCGCCCAGGCCATTGAAGGCCGGCACCAGATAAACGCCGTCGCTGTCGGCCACACTGGCGGCCAGCGCCTCGACTTCGCTGCTGTCGCGAATGATGCCGAGGCCGTCGCGCAGCCATTTCACCGCCGAGCCGGCGATGAACACGCTGCCTTCCAGCGCATAGCTGGTGTGGCCATCCAGCTGCCAGGCGATGGTGGCGATCAGGCCTTGTTGCGACACCACCGGCTGCGCGCCGGTATTCATCATCAGGAAGCAGCCGGTGCCGTAAGTGTTTTTCACCATGCCCGGCTGCGTGCATTGCTGGCCGAACAGCGCCGCCTGCTGGTCACCCGCCATGCCGCAGATGGCGATTGGCGCACCGAAACAGCTGGCTTCGCTATGGCCGAACAGCCCGCTATTGCCGCGCACCTCGGGCAGCAGGCTGGCGGGGATGTCGAACAGCGCCAACAGCTCCGCATCCCACTGCAGGCTGTGGATGTTGAACAGCATGGTGCGCGCGGCATTGCTGACATCGGTGGCGTGTACCTTGCCGCCAGTCAGCTGCCACAGCAGCCAGCTGTCCACCGTGCCGAAGGCCAGCTCGCCGCGCGCCGCACGCTCGCGGGCGCCCGGCGTGTTATCCAGCAGCCAGCGCAGCTTGCTGGCCGAGAAATAGGCATCGAGCAACAGGCCGGTCTTGCGCTGTACCAGATCGGCCATGCCGGCCTGTTGCAGCGATTCGCAATAGGCGGCAGTGCGGCGGTCTTGCCAGACGATGGCCGGTGCCAGCGCCTCGCCGCTGTGCCTGTCCCACAAAATGGTGGTTTCGCGCTGATTGCTGATGCCGATGGCGGCGATGTCGGCCGCGCTGACGGCGGCCTTGTGCAGCGCTTGCCGCGCCACCGCCAGTTGCGAAGTCCAGATCTCGGCGGCGTCGTGTTCCACCCAGCCATCGTGCGGGTAGGACTGGCGGAATTCCTGTTGTGCCATGGCCAGCGCCTGGCCCTGACGGTCAAACACGATGGCGCGTGAACTGGTGGTGCCCTGGTCCAGGGCGAGAATCAGGCTGGCTGGCATGGGGTGTCCTGCTAATGGCTGCTGGTCATTACAGTGTTGTGCCGCGGGGCGTGCTTGTAAACGTTGGCCGCAGGCACTTGCGGCCAACTGTGGCAGGAAAACCCCTTGTCATCGTCTGTGGCTGCGTGGCGCTGTGGCTGGCGGCGAGGCGGGTTTACACTGCAGGCAGCGAGATCCCGCGTTCGTGCTGAAGGAGAGATGATGGCTGCACCTTTGCTGATTGCCCGTCGGGGCGACACCGTTTGCGAGCTGTTGCCCGGCTATGCCAACCGTCACGGCCTGATTACCGGCGCCACCGGCACCGGCAAGACGGTGACTTTGCAAACCCTGGCCGAGCAATTCTCGCGCGCCGGCGTGCCGGTATTCATGGCCGATGTGAAAGGCGATCTTGCCGGCATCAGCCAGCCCGGGCAGATCGGCGGCAAGTTGGCCGCAGTGCTGGCCGAGCGCGGGCTGGATCTGCCGGCGGCCGCCGCCTGCCCGGTGACCTTGTGGGATGTATTCGGCGAGGCCGGCCATCCGGTGCGCGCCACCGTGTCGGACATGGGGCCGCTGTTGCTGGCGCGCATGCTGGATCTCAACGACACCCAGAGCGGGGTGCTGAATCTGGTGTTCCGCATCGCCGACGAGCACGGCCTGCTCTTGCTCGACATGAAAGACCTGCGCGCTATGCTGCAGTACGTCGGTGACAACGCCAAGGCCTTTACCACCGAATACGGCAATATCAGCGCCGCCAGCATTGGCGCGATCCAGCGCGGTCTGTTGCAGATCGAGACCCAGGGCGGCGACCGTTTTTTTGGCGAGCCGATGCTGGACATCCGCGACTTCATGCAGACCGTCGGCGGGCAGGGCGTGGTCAATATCCTGGCGGCCGACCGCCTGCTGCAGTCGCCACGGCTGTATGCGACCTTCCTGCTGTGGCTGCTGTCCGAATTATTTGAAACCCTGCCCGAGGTCGGCGACCCCGACAAACCGGTAATGGTGTTCTTCTTTGACGAGGCACATCTGCTGTTCGATGGCGCGCCGGCGGTGCTGGTCGAGCGTATCGAGCTGGTGGTGCGGCTGGTGCGCTCGAAGGGCGTCGGCGTGTATTTCGTCAGCCAGAATCCGCTCGATATCCCCGACAGCGTGCTGGGTCAGCTGGGTAATCGCGTGCAGCATGCCTTGCGCGCCTTCAGCCCGCGCGACCAGAAAGCGGTGAAAACCGCCGCCGATACCATGCGGCCGAATCCGGCGCTGGATCTGGCCAGCGCGATTACCGAGCTGGCAGTGGGCGAGGCGCTGGTCAGCCTGCTGGATGGCAAGGGGCGTCCGGCGGTGACCGAGCGCGTGTATGTGCTACCGCCGGCCAGCCGTCTGGGCGCGCTGAGCGCCGCCGAACGGCAGGCTTTGCAACAGGATTCGCTGGTGGCGGGGGTATATGAGCAGACGGTCGACCGCGAAAGTGCCTTCGAGCGGCTGCGCGGTCAGGCTGCGGCCAACCCCGAGCCGGCCAGCAAGCCCTTGCCGGGTAGCGCCACACCGGCGGCTAATGAAGCCGCCGGCGAGCAAAGCGCCTTGTCCGAATTGCTGTTTGGCCGCACCGGCCCGCGTGGCGGCCAGCATGATGGCCTCGTGCAGACGGTGGCCAAGAGTCTGGCGCGCACGGTCGGCAGCAGCCTTGGTCAGCAGATCGTGCGTGGGGTGCTGGGCAGCCTGCTTGGCGGCAGCAAGCGGCGTTAGTGCGCTTGCCGCGACAGGGCAAAGCCTGGCCGCAAGTTGGCGCTCGGGCTTTGTCAGGTAGAATGTCAGCCCTTGCCCATCTATCAAGACGCCTTGCCCATGAATGCTGATCTGCTCGCCGGTCTGAATCCCGAACAATTGTCCGCCGTTACCTGGCCTGCCAAAAGCGCGCTGGTGCTGGCTGGCGCCGGCAGTGGCAAGACGCGGGTGCTGACCACCCGCATCGCCTGGCTGATCCAGACCGGACAGATCAGCCCGCACGGCGTGCTGGCGGTGACCTTTACCAACAAGGCTGCGCGCGAGATGCAGACCAGGTTGGCCGCGATGTTGCCGCTGAATACGCGGGCGATGTGGATCGGTACCTTCCACGGCCTGTGCAATCGCCTGCTGCGCATGCACTACCGCGACGCCGGCCTGCCGCAGACTTTCCAGATTCTCGATTCGGGCGAGCAGCAAAGCGCGATCAAGCGCCTGCTGAAGAGCCTGGATCTGTCGGACGAGAAGTTCCCGCCCAAACAGGTGCAGCAGTACATCAACGGCAAGAAGGAAGCCGGCGTGCGCGCCAGTGCCATTGCCCACCCGATGAGTGCCTACGAGGCCAAGCTGATCGAGATTTACGCCGCCTACGATGCGCAGTGCAACCGTGAAGGCGTGGCCGACTTTGCCGAGCTGCTGTTGCGCACTTACGAGCTGTTGTCGCGTAATGCCGCGCTGTGTGCGCATTACCGCGAGCGTTTCCGTCATGTGCTGGTGGACGAATTCCAAGATACCAACCGCCTGCAGTATGCCTGGCTGACGCTGCTGGCTGGCACGGATAACGCGCTGTTTGCTGTCGGCGATGACGACCAGTCGATTTACGCCTTCCGTGGTGCCGAAGTCGGGAATATGCGCGCGCTGCTTGGCGATTACGGCATCAGCGGGCCGATCCGCCTCGAGCAGAATTACCGCTCCAGCGGCAATATTCTTGATGCGGCCAACGCGCTGATCGAGCGCAACGACGGCCGTCTGGGCAAGACGCTGCGTACCGATGCCGATGCCGGCGAGCAGATCCGCCTGTATGAGGGCTTTTCTGATGGTGACGAGGCGCAATTCGTGGTGGACGAGGTGCGCGGCCTCGCGCGCGATGGCTGGTCGCTGGCCGATATGGCGGTGCTGTATCGCTCCAATGCACAGTCACGCTTGATGGAGCAGGTGCTGGTGAAGGCCGGCATCGCCTACCGCATTTACGGTGGCCTGCGCTTTTTCGAACGGCAGGAGATCAAGCATGCACTTGCCTATCTGCGTCTGGTGGTAAATCCGGACGACGACAATGCCTTGCTGCGGGTGATCAATGTGCCGGCGCGCGGCATTGGCGCACGCACGGTGGAAAACCTGCAGACTGTCAGCCGCGAGCAGGGCGTCAGTATGTGGCAGGCAGCCTGCGCCGGCAGCAGCGGCCGCAGCGCCGGCAAGGTCGGTGATTTTGTGCGCCTGATTGACCAGCTGCGTGGCCGCTGCGAGACGCTGAATCTGGCCGAGCAGATCAGCCTGATCATTGATGACTCCGGCCTGCGTGCGATGTACGAGGCCGACCGCAAGGAAGGCGAAGACCGACTGGAAAACCTGGATGAACTTGTCAACGCGGCAACCGGTTTCATGCCGCAAGAGCCGCAACTGGCGGTGGTGGAGTTCCTGACCCAGGCCAGTCTGGAGGCCGGCGATCATCAGGCCGATGCCGGCGAGGATGCCTTGCAGCTGATGACGGTGCATGCGGCCAAGGGGCTGGAGTTCCAGGCAGTATTCATTACCGGTCTGGAAGAAGGGCTGTTCCCGCACGAGAACAGCATGAACGATGCCAAGGGCCTCGAAGAAGAGCGCCGTTTGATGTATGTGGCAATCACGCGCGCGCGTAAACGACTATACCTGTCTAGTGCGCAAAGCCGCATGCTGCACGGCCAGAGTCGTTATCCGATCCGCTCGCGTTTTGTTGACGAGATTCCGGCTGATTTGCTGCGTCATTTATCTGCTAACGTTAAAACTGTGTCCAGAGAAAAAGTCGCAGCATTCAACAAGCCGGTCTGGGCCTCACCGGTCAGTACGATTGCCGGTGGCTGGCAGATGGGACAGGCACTCACGCATAGCAAGTTTGGTAGCGGTGTGGTGATTAATGCCGAAGGCAGTGGTGATGACGTGCGCTTGCAGATCAATTTTGCCGAGCATGGCATCAAGTGGCTGGAT
Source organism: Vogesella lacus (assembly GCF_979366295.1). Lineage (NCBI taxonomy): Bacteria > Pseudomonadati > Pseudomonadota > Betaproteobacteria > Neisseriales > Chromobacteriaceae > Vogesella > Vogesella lacus. The sequence goes on along the minus strand of NZ_CEETQT010000009.1, from coordinate 162,541 downwards.
TTACGTTATGCTGCCGACAAACTAACGAAATGTTAAAACACCTTGAAGCAGAGTGGTGTCAGGGAGTGCAATCAAAATGAGTGAAATGTCCCGACAGACGACAACATTCAACGCGATTACCAGTACGCAAAAAAGCAAGCATCACAAGGAGTACGTGAATCCGTACGCCAAAAAACAGTTTCTGATTGTGGACAGCGTGCCCGAAATGCAGCGCGCACTGTCAATGACACTGGCGTCTTTCGGGGCGGAGAAAGTCGAATATGCCGGCAAGGCCAGCGATGCGCTGGTCAAGCTCATGCGTTATGACTTTGATGTGGTGTTGTGCGACTTTGACCTTGGCGGCGGCAGCGATGGCCTGTATCTGCTGGAAGAAGCCAAAGAGCGCAATCTGCTGAAGCAGTCTTGTGTGTTCATGATCATCAGTGGCGAGCGGCGTGCCGCCCGTGTGATTTCGGCGGCCGAACTGGCACCGGATGATTATCTGCTCAAACCGTTTACCGGCGAAGTGTTGGCCGCACGGCTGGAGCGTGCCATGCGCCGGCGCGATGCCTTCCGTATCGTGGATGAGGCATTGCTCAATCACGAATACCTGACGGCAATCGATGCCTGCAACAAGAAAATTGGCGAGCGCAACGAATTCACGCTGGACTTCATGAAACTCAAGGGCAGCCTGAGTCTGAAAATTGGCGATTACGATACGGCGCGTAATCTTTATGGACAGGTACTGAAAATCAAGGAGCTGCCTTGGGCCAAGATGGGCATGGCCAAATCACTGGCCCAGCTCAAACAGGTCGAGCCGGCACTGGGACTGTTTCAGCAAGTGATAGTCGAGAATGACCGGGTGATGGAAGCCTATGACTGGCTGGCCAAGCTCTATCAGGATAATCACAACCTGCCCAAGGCGCAGGACACGCTGAAACGCGCTACAGAGCTGTCGCCGGCCACCATCCGCCGTCACAAGGCACTGGCCGAGGTGGCGGTCGAGAATGGCGATCTGAAGCAGGCTCAAGAGGCTTATAACACCACGCTGGAGCTTTCCAAAGCCAGCTTTCATCGTAGCCCCACGCACTATGCGGCGCTGGCGCGCGTCCAGCTGGCAAACGGAGAAAAGGGGGATGCGGCCAAGACGCTGGCTGCGCTGCGCCGCGATTACAAATACAAGCCTGATGGCGAGTGGATGGCGGATGTGCTTGATGCGCAGATCCAGAAAGCCAGCGGCAATCCGGCACAAGCCGAAAAACTGCTGGCGCATGCCAAAGAGCAGATGGCACATATCGACAATCTGCCGGTAGAGGCCAAGATGGAGTTTGCGCGTGCCTGCTATGCGCAAGGCAAGCAGGAGATGGGTAATCAGGTTTCGCAGGAGCTGGTGCGCAACAATCATGACAACGAAGGCCTCTTGCAGAAGTTGTCGACGATGTTCGACCAAGTTGGTCTGGGCGATATGGGGCGTGACCTGATTGCCAAGAATGTGCAATCGCTGGTCGAGCTGAACAACGCCGGTGTACGTGAAGCGCAGGCTGGTAATCATGACAAGGCCATTGATCTGTTCAGCAAGGCGCTGGAAGAAATGCCGGAAAACGTGCAGCTGATGCTGAACCTCGTCAATGCCATCATCGCCGAAGTGCATGTCAAGGGCTGGCACGAGAGTCATATCCGCAATGCGCACCTGCGTCTGACCAAGGCGCGCGAGCTGGCACCGACCAACAACAAACTGCAAAAGTTGTTGCAGGCCTGGCGTGGTCTGATCGAGAAAAGCGGTAAACGGGAGTTTCTGCTCTGAGTTCGCGCCGTCCGGTCGTCTATCGTCTGCTGCTCGCCTTGCTGGCATGGCTGCTGCTGGCGCTACTCTGTGTTTTTCTGGCACTGGAAACCACCCGGGATGATGCACAGGTGCAGTTGCAGTTGCAGGCCGAGAAACAGGCCGACGAAGTCAGCCGCAATATCCTGCTGCTGCAACAGCAACTGGCCTTGCTGGCGCATTCGCAGCAAGGTGCCAGTGCCAGCATGATCAATACCTGGGTGCCATCCATCATCTTGCAGCGCTTTCCGGCGCTGGAACGCGTCGCGGTTCTCGATACCTCACAACAGCAATTACGCGTTGAATACATCGTGCCCATGCGGCTGGCCGGCGACATTCTGCCGCAGCAGGACCTGTCGGGGCAGCGAGGCTATCAGGGGGTGGTAGCGAGCTTGCGACAGGGGCGGCAGCATCTGCTGGATGCCAGTCTGATTCCGGGCGAGTCGCGCCTGCTGTGGCTCTACCCGTTTCCGGGGCAGCGCACGGCACTGGCGATCTGGTTTTATCCGCAGCGCTGGCTAGAGGGTAATGGCGAGCGTGGAATCAGTCTTTATCTGCGCCAGGGTCAGGCGCTGGCGGGGTGGCGCGGTGTGGCTGATATCTGGCGGGCGCCCTTGATCGCCCGCGACTTTATCCTGATTGGCGGCCAACGTTATCAGCTGGAGTTGCAGAGGCCGCTGCAGTACGGCGATTTCGATCTGCTGCGCTGGATACCGCTGGTGTTGTTTTTGCTGTTGCTGGCGGTATTGTTGTTGCGGCGGCCCGTGCTGGTTCTGTGGCGCGGCGCGCGCTAGGGCTGTCACCCGGGCGCAATTGCAGTACAATCACCGCCATCTTTTAGCGGGGTAGACAGCATGTACCAGTCCGATTTTACCAAGTTCATGAACGAGTACCTGGAGAAGAACCCACAGGTAGACAGCGAGCGTCGCGAATTGCGCCTGACCTGGTGGGATCGCGAAGTCAGCCTGGACGATCAGGCGCGCTGGAAAGCATCGCGCGTGCCGCAAAAGCCGTACGTCTACCAGCCAGAGTAAGCCTTGGCCTTACCGGTACGATAACAACGCCCGCAAGGGCGTTGTGTTTTTGGAGCGAGCATGACCCGTCAGACCATTGCCGTCGATGATGCACTGGCAAGATACATCCTGGATGTCGGTGTAACCGAACATCCGGTACAGACCGCCCTGCGCGAATTTACCGCCGGCCACCGCATGGCCAAGATGCAGATTTCCCCCGAGCAGGGCCAGTTCCTGCGCTGGCTGGTCAAGCTGACCGGTGCGCGCCGCTATCTCGAGATCGGCGTGTTTACCGGCTATAGCGCGCTGAGCGTGGCACTGGCCATGGGCGAAGAGGGCCATACTGTCGCCTGTGACATGAGCACAGAATTCACCGGCTATGCGCGTGACTACTGGGCGCAGGCCGGCGTTGCCGACCGTATCGAGCTGTATGTGCAGCCGGCGGTGCGCACATTGCAAAAGTTGCTGGATGAAGGCAAGGCCGGCAGTTTCGATCTGGCCTTTATCGACGCCGACAAGACCTCTTACGCCGACTACTACGAATACTGTCTGCAGCTGGTTCGGCCGGGCGGCATCATCGCGGTGGATAATGTCTTCCTCAGCGGCCGCGTTGTCAGTCCGCAAGACAGCGATCCGGCTGGTGTACATGCCGTGCATGCCTTCAATGCCAGCCTGCGTAATGATCCGCGAGTCGAGCTGTGCCTGTTGCCGGTCGGTGACGGCATGACCTTGCTGCAGCGTCGTTAACGGCTTTTCACAAAATACATGCTTGCCATTCTGCATGGCAGCATTAAGCTTGCAGCTTCACCGCACAATGCACGCCGGCAGGGCAGCTGTCCTGCCGCTTACCGGCAAGCCTTGCCGGCCATGGAACAGGAAGCCCTATGTTGCAGCGTCGTCCCCGCAGAATGATGAACCAGATGAACGTCGTGCCCTATATCGACGTGATGCTGGTCTTGCTGGTGATCTTTATGGTCACGGCCCCGATGTTCACTCCCGGCGTGATCGAAGTACCCAGCGTTGGCCGCGCCGCCCAGCTGGATGTCGCCCCGCTGGAAGTCAGTATCGAGCAGGATGGCAGCTATTATGTCGGCGAAAACGGCAAGCGCCAGCCTGCGGCCAACCTTGACGTGCTGATTGCCGAAATCAAGCAGCGCCTGCGTGACAATCGCCCGGTGGTGGTGACCGCGCATCAGGATCTCAAGTACAGCGAAGTGGTGAAAGTGGCTGATCGCCTGCATGAAGCGGGCATCAACCGTGTGGCGCTGACCGTGCGGCAGGGGAAGGGATGAGCCGTCAGCAGATAGGTTTGCCGGCCTGGGGCCTGTCGCTGCTGGTGCACGCGCTGATCGTGCTGCCCTTGCTGTGGCTGAACAAGACCAGCCCGCTAATCACTCCGCCGCCTTTGGCGCTGGAATTATGGAGCGGTGGTGCGCCGCAGGCGCAGACTATCGACGTACCAGCCACTGCGCCGGCACCGGCGCCTGTTGCGCCACCCACGCCGCCAACCCCGATCAGCCCCCCGGTCGTGCCGGATGCCGATATCAAGCTTGCGGCGGCCAAGCCGATTGCCGAGCCGCCCAAGCCTGAAACCAAGCCAAAGCCTGAGCCAGCACCGCGCAAACCCGAAACAAAACCTGAGCCGGCCAAACCGGCCAAGCCCGAGCCAGCTACCAAGCCCGCCAGCAAAGTGGATAGCCAGACCAGCAAGGACAAGGCCGCCGCCAAGCCGCAACCGGCGCTGCCCAAGGATGATCTGCTGGCCGAGCTGGATCTGCCGCCAGGCCCGGGCACTAACAAGAGCAAGAGCCAGACTGGCAGCCCGCAAGGCGTGGCTGGCGGCAGCGCCAATGGTGTGGCCGGTGTCAGCCTGCAATACGCACAGCAGGTCAGCAATCGCGTGCGGCCTTATGTGATCCTGCCGCCCGACATCAAGGGGAACCCTGAGGTGGTGTTGCAGATCGAAATCCTGCCGTCACTGGAAGTGCGTACTGTCCGTCTGCAAAAGAGCAGCGGCAATGCTGCTTACGATCAGGCAGTGCAGGATGCCGTGCGCGAGATGCGCCGCTTCCCGCCGCTGCCCAAAGGTGCAGCCTTCACCGATTACCGTCGTATCACCATGAGTTTCCGACCCAAGGAGTAAGACTTTGCTAGCCAGCCTGTTACAACCCTTCCGTCGTGTTTTTGTCTGGCTGTTGCTGGCCATGCTGTCTGCGGCCAACCTTGCCCATGCCGATCTCAAGGTCGAAGTGATAGGTGGCGGCAGCAACCGTTATCCGCTGGCCGTGCTGCCGTTGCAGAACGAACAGCTGCTGGCAGAAAGCCTGACCGATACTGTGCGCAACGATCTGGCCATGTCAGGGGCGTTTTCGCTGCTCGATAGTGCCGGCCAGCAAAGCCCGGCCAGTAGCGCCCAGCTGGATGTTGCCGGCTGGCAGGCGCGCAATGCACGCGCCGTGGTGCATGGCAAAGTCAGTCGTGGCAGCGATGGCCGGCTGAAGCTGGCTATCTGGGCCGAAACCCTGTCGCCGCGGGAAGAGAAGTTGGCCGCAGAGTTTGACCTGGCCAGTGTCGAGCTGCGTGATGTCGCTCACCGCGCCGCCGACATGATTTACGAAGCCTTGCTTGGCGAGAAGAGCCTGTTTGCCAGCCGTATCGCCTTTGTCACCCGCGCCGGTCGCGAATATCGCCTGCAGATTTCCGATGTCGATGGCCGGCGTGCCCAGACGGTATTGCGTTCCTTCCAGCCCATCATGTCGCCGACCTGGAGCCCGGATGGCCGCAAGCTCGCCTATGTGTCTTTCGAACAGCAAAAGCCCATCATCTATCTGCAGGATCTGTCCACCGGTCAGCGTCGCATCGTGGCCAACCAGCGCGGCAGCAACTCCGCGCCCGCTTTCAGCCCGGATGGCAAGCTGATTGCCGCGACGCTGACGCTTAGTGGTAATTCGCAGATCTACCTGATGAACAGCGAGGGCGGCAATCTGCGCCGTTTCAGCTACAGCGATGCCATCGATACCGAGCCGGCCTTCAGCCCCGATGGCCGCCAGATCGTGTTTGTGTCTGACCGTAGCGGCAGCCCGCAACTGTATATCCAGCCACTGGATGGCTCGGCGGCAGCGCGGCGGGTGACATTCCAGGGGAACTATAATGTCTCTCCGACCTTCTCTCCTGACGGGCGGCAAATTGCCTACATCAGTCGTGAAGGTGGCCGTTTCCGCGTGATGCTGCTGGATCTGGCCTCGGGCGATCATCGCCTGATCAGCAATAGTGCCTTTGACGAATCGCCGTCTTTCTCGCCTAACGGCAAGATGGTGCTGTTTGCCAGCGTCGAGTCGGGTCGCAGCGTGCTGTTTGCTGCCGTTGCCGGCCAGCCGGGGCGGGTCAAGCTGGGTACCTTGAACGGTGAAGTACAAGACCCGGCCTGGGGGCCATTCAATCCCTGAGGATTGCGTTTGTAATATTGTTTTGTGTAAAAACAATTGCGATGATGCTGATGTCACAGTAGGCTGTTTGCACCGCTGATAAATTGAAACCTGATTAGCTAGGAGATTTGCATGAAGAAGTCACCCATCGTCATTGCTGTAACTGCCTTGCTGCTGGCAGCGTGTGCCAGTACCCCGACCTCGGCACCGGTTGCCCAGACTCCGGCACCGGTAAGCCAGCCATCCGGCGGCGTAACCACCGTTGATGTGACCCAGACCAGCCCGTCCATGCCGGCCAGCCGCGTCAGCGCAGCCGAGTTGCCAGGCGCGATCCGCAATGCGCCGGATGCCAAGACTGCCCTCGCGCTACTGCAAGGGCACAGCGTGTATTTCGATTTTGACCAGTCTGTCGTGCGCGAAGACCAGCGTGGCGTAGTAGAAGGCAATGCCATCTACCTGAACCGCTTCAACGGCAAGGTACTGCTGCAGGGCAATACCGATGCCAGCGGGAGCCGCGAGTACAACCTGGCACTGGGCCAGCGTCGTGCCGAGAGTGTGAAGCAGTCGATGGAAGTGCTGGGCGTGAAGCCGCAGCAGATCGAGGCGGTAAGCTTCGGCAAGGAGAAACCGCGTGCCGAAGGCACCAGCGATGAAGCCAATGCCGAAAACCGTCGCGTAGACTTCGTACAACAGTAAACACCAAGGTTGGCCGCAGGCAGCCGTCTGCGGCCGGAGAAACCGATGATCACAAGAAAATGCTGGCTGCCGCTGGTGGCCATGAGCATGCTGGCCGGTTGTGCCACCACCGGTGACCTCGAGCAGACGCGGCGCGAGCTGGAAGCCAGCCGTCAGGAAGCCAGCAGCCGTCTGAATGATGTCGAATCCAAGATCAACAGCGAACGCCTGCTGGGCCTGGTAAAAGAAGTCGCCGCGCTCAAGGAGCAGTTCGCGGCGATGCGCGGCCAACTTGAAGTGCAGGCTCATCAGCAGGGCGAAATCGCCAAGCGGCAGAATGATCTGTATGCCGATCTGGATCTGCGCCTGGGCAAGATCGAACAGGCGGCCCGCGATGTTGCCGCGGCTGAGGCCAGCGCGGCGGCCGGCGTGGCACCAAACGCCGACAGCAAGGCGATGTCCACGCTGGACAAGGCGCTCGAGCTATTGCGCAACCGCGAGTTTGCCAAGGCCGTGCCGCAGCTCAAGTCGGTAATGGATACGCAGCAGGGCAGCAGTGAGGCGCAGGAAGCCATGTACTGGCTGAGTGTCGCCCATACCTATCTGCAGCAATACGATGCCGCCATCGACATCCAGCGCCGTTTTGCCGAGCAGAATCCGAACCATGCGCGCGCGCCAGAGGCGATGCGGCTGATGGCGGAAAACCAGCTGGCATTGCAGCAGAAAGACCAGGCGCGCGTGACCTTGCGCAAGCTGATCAAGCAGTATCCCAACAGCGCCGCCGCCAAGCGCGCGCAAGAACGTCTAAGCAAGATGTAATCTGTATGCCGCCGTGCTGCATTGCATGGCGGTATCCTTAAAGCTGCAGCAAGTCCTTGCCGAATCAGGTAAAATCCCGGCTTTCCTCATCCTTGATGGTCTAGCCCCCATGATCGAAGTTGGTATCGTGATGGGTAGCAATAGCGACTGGGAAGTCATGCAGAACGCCGCCCGCGTGCTGAAGGACTTCGGTGTTGCTTTTGAAACCCGCGTAGTTTCCGCCCACCGCACGCCTGATCTGTTGTTCCAGTACGCTTCAGACGCCGAAGCGCGTGGCCTGAAAGCCATCATCGCCGGTGCCGGTGGCGCCGCTCATCTGCCAGGCATGCTGGCGGCCAAGACCCATATTCCGGTGCTGGGTGTGCCGGTTCCTTCCAAATACCTGCGTGGCGAAGACTCGCTGCTCTCCATCGTGCAGATGCCAAAAGGCATTCCGGTGGCGACGTTCGCGATTGGCGAGGCCGGTGCGGCCAACGCGGCGCTGTTTGCCGTGGCGCAGCTGGCGACGACCCGTCCCGAGCTTGCCGACAAGCTGAAAGCCTTCCGCCAGCAACAGGAAGCCACCGTACTGGCCATGACCCTGCCGGAGGTGTAAATGAACGCCATTCTGCCGCCAGCCATGCTGGGCATTCTGGGCGGCGGCCAACTTGGCCGCATGTTCGTGACCGCTGCCAAGCGCATGGGTTATCGCGTGACCGTGCTGGATCCGGATGCCAATGCGCCGGCCGCCGAGTTTGCCGATGTGCATCTGTGTGCGCCTTACGATGATGCCGAGGCGCTGCAGACACTGGCTGCCAGCTGTGCCGCCATCACCACCGAATTCGAAAACGTCAACGCCGACGCCATGCGCCTGCTGGCCAAGACCACGCGCGTGTCGCCGTCCGGCGATTGCGTGGCCATTGCCCAGGATCGTATCGCCGAGAAAAGCTGGATCAACAAGGCCGGTCTGCCGACTGCGCCGTATCTGGCCATCGAAAGCGTTGAAGACATCCAGGTTGACCTGACGCCTTACCTGCCGGGCATTCTCAAGACCGCGCGTCTGGGTTATGACGGCAAGGGCCAGGTGCGGGTGAAGACCGCTGACGAAGCACGTGCCGCTTACGCCAATCTTGGCGGCCAGGCTTGCGTGCTGGAAAAGATGCTGGACCTGCAGCTGGAAGTGTCCGCCATCGTGACGCGTACCAGCGCCGCGCAAGTGGCGGTGTTCCCGGTGGCCGAGAACATCCACAAGAACGGCATCCTCGACGAATCCATCGTGCCGGCGCGTATCGCGCCAACGTTGGCCGCCGAGGCGCAGCAGTACGCGATCAAGCTGGCCGAGGCGCTGGATTATGTGGGCGTGCTGGCAGTCGAATTCTTCGTGCTGGCTGACAACAGCCTGGTGGTGAACGAAATCGCGCCGCGTCCGCACAACTCCGGCCACTACACCATCGACGCCTGCCTGACTGATCAGTACCAGCAGCAAGTGCGCGCCATGTGTGGCCTGTTGCCGGGCCGTACCGATTTGCTGTTGCCGGTGGTGATGGTCAATCTGCTGGGCGATGTCTGGCCGGAAAAAGGTGGCGAGCCGAACTGGGCGGTACTGGCCGAGGCACCGAATGTGCATCTGCACAGCTACGGCAAGAAGCAGGCCAGGGTTGGCCGCAAGATGGCGCATTATTGCGTGCTCGCGGCCAACGTTGAAGACGCGCTGGAACAGGCGCGTGCCCTGAAGGACACGTTGTAAGAATGCAGGCGACGCCCATCGGGTGTCGCCTTTTGTTTGATGAAGGAAGTTTCATGAGCCAACTCACCTGCCTGAAAAAAATCTACTCGGGCAAAGTCCGTGACCTGTACGAAATCGACGACAAGCGCATGCTGATGGTGGCCAGCGATCGTCTGTCCGCCTTTGACGTGATTCTGGACGACCCGATTCCGGGCAAGGGCCAGATCCTGACCGCGATTTCCAATTTCTGGTTCGACACCCTGAAAGACGTGGTGCCGAATCACCAGACCGGCGACAAGGTCGAAGACGTGGTGACTGCTGCCGAGCTGCCGCTGGTAGCCGGTCGCGCCGTGGTGGCCAAGCGCCTGAAGCCGGTGATGATCGAGGCTGTCGTGCGCGGCTATCTGGCCGGCTCCGGCTGGAAGGAATACCAGAAGTCCGGCACCGTCTGCGGCATTGTGCTGCCGGCCGGCCTGCAGGAATCGAGCAAGCTGCCTGCACCTATCTTCACGCCGTCGACCAAGGCGGCAGTGGGCGATCACGACGAAAACATCACCTTCGCCCAGTGCGAGGCGATTGTCGGTGCAGAACTGGCTGCCAAGGTACGTGACACCGCCATCATGCTGTACCAGACCGCGTCGGAATTCGCGGCCAAGCGCGGCATCATCATCTGCGATACCAAGTTCGAATTCGGTCTGGATGAAGATGGTACCCTGGTGCTGATGGACGAGGCGCTGACGCCGGATTCCAGCCGCTTCTGGCCGGCTGACAGCTATGCTGCCGGCACCACCCCGCCATCGTTTGACAAGCAGTTCGTGCGCGACTGGCTGGAAGCTTCCGGCTGGAACAAGCAGCCGCCGGCACCGGCCGTGCCGCTGGATGTGCGCGAGAAGACTGCCGACAAGTATCGCGAAGCGCTGACTCGTCTGACAGCCTGAGCCTTGCTGTCTGTCTGACATCAAAACCCCGCGCAAGCGGGGTTTTGCCTGTCTGCCGGTATTGAAATGCTGGTGGCTGTCGGGGCCTCTGGCTGACTGTCCGACAATTTGCCGCTGTTCTGGACGTATGGTAAGTTTCGGCGCCGCATTTGCGGCCAACCTTATCGCAAGGGAGTGCAGAATGAGTGTTCTGGTTATCCAGCCAACCCTGAAAACCGCACGCATGCAGTTGCTGCCGGCCAGCGCCGGCTGGGCACGCGCCATGCTCGATTTTGAAGTGCGTAACCGCCAGCATTTCGCACCGTGGGACCCGGCGCCGGGCGATATGTTCTTCACCGAGCTGTTCTGGGCCATGCGTCTGCGCCAGCGCGAGGACGATGCGCGTCAGGATAAAGGCATGATGTTTTTGCTGATGGCCGAGAAAGAGCCGGGCAAGGTTATCGGCATGATCAATCTGTCGAACTTTGTGCGCGGCATGTTTCAGGCCTGTCATCTGGGCTACAAGCTGGACAAGGATTACGAAGGCAAGGGCCTGATGAGTGAGGCGCTGCAAGCGGTGATCGGCTTTGCCTTTGGCGAGCTGAAACTGCATCGCATCATGGCCAATTACCAGCCGCAGAATGTCCGCAGTGCGGCGGTACTGAAAAAACTTGGCTTCAGCATAGAAGGCGAGGCCAAGGACTATCTGTTTCTGAATGGTGCCTGGCGCGACCATGTGCTGACGGCGCTGGTCAATCGCGATTACGACCAGAAGCCTTTGTTGAACTGAGCATCTGGCTGGAACTCGTCCTGTGTCTGCAGACACTAAGAGTCGCTGACAAAGCCTGCTGCGCGACTACCTCTCACAAGTGCACCGCCGTCGGCTGAGTCCGGTTTCCTGCGGGAGACCTTGGGCGGTGTCACGTCCGACAACATTGCAAGGAAAGGTAAGGCATGACGCTGGACCCGGTTGTACTGTTTTTCTTGCTGGGGCTGTTTGCCGCCCTGGCCAAATCCGATCTGAAACTGCCTTCGGCGCTGTACGAGACGCTGTCGGTGTTCCTGTTGATCGCCATCGGCCTCAAGGGCGGCGTGGCGCTGGCCAAGAGCGCCAGCCCGGCGGTACTGCTGCAGGTGGGGGGTGTTATCCTGCTGGGTACATTGCTGACGCTGGCGGCCTTCGCTGTATTGCGCCTGCGCTTTTCGCGTGCCGATGCGGCGGCGACAGCGGCGCATTATGGCTCGGTCAGCGTGGTCACGTTTGCCGTGGCGGCCAGCTTTCTGGCACGCCATCAACTTGAGGCCGAGCCGCAGCTGACGCTGTTTCTGGCGGTGATGGAGATGCCGGCGCTGGTGGTTGGTGTGTTGCTGGCGCGCTTGGGCGGCGAGCGCAAGGTGAACTGGGCACGACTCGGCCACGAGGTTTTCCTTGGCAAGAGTATGGTGCTGTTGCTCGGCGGTCTGGTGATCGGTTTCCTGGCCGGGGCCGAGGGCATCAAGAGCCTGTCGCCGCTGTATATCGACCTCTTCAAGCCGGTGCTGTCGCTGTTCCTGTTGGAAATGGGCCTGGTTACCGCCGGCAAGCTGGCCACCTTGCGTCAGCAGGGCGTGTTTGTGGTGCTGTTCGGTGTTGCCGTGCCGGTGATTTTCTCTTTTGCCGGTATCGCTACGGCCTTGCTGCTGGGCTTGTCGGCACCGGGCGCACTGCTGCTGGCGACTTTGTGCGCCTCGGCCTCGTATATCGCGGCACCGGCTGCGATGCGTATCGCGGTACCGGAGGCCAATCCGGCGCTTTCGCTGGGAGCCAGTCTGGGGGTAAGCTTTCCGTTCAATCTCTTGCTGGGGATTCCGCTGTATTGGCAGATTACCCAGGCGATTTATGCTTGAGGACGCAGCATGATTTTCCATGACAAGAAGCTGTTGACCATCATCACCGAGTCCGTACTGGAGCCATCGCTGGTCAAGGCGCTGCAGCGACTCGGCGCGCATGGCTATACCATTTCCGATGCGCGCGGTGGCGGGCAGAGCGGGGTGCAGGGCGGGGCGTGGTCGTTCGAGGTCAATATCCGCATCGACGTGGTGTGTGATGACACGGTGGCACAGGCGATTGCCGAGCACTGCCAGCAGAAATATCTGCCGGATTACGGCCTGATCCTGTATGTGTCCGACGTTGGCGTGATGCGCGCCAACAAGTTCTAGCCGTCGGCCATGTCAGCGGCCGGCTTTCGCCCCTTCAGTGTGCCCGCCAGCGATGGCCAGACTATCGCCGGCTGGGCGTGCCTGCCGGCAGGCATGCCGCGCAGTGTGGTGCTGATCGTGCACGGGCTGGGCGAGCACAGTGGCCGTTATCAGCCGCTGGCGCAAAGGTTGGCCGCAAGCGGCCACGCGGTGTATGGCTATGATCAACGCGGCCACGGCGAGCGTGCCGGCCTGGCCGGCTATTTTGCCGACCGTCACGGCTGGCCCTTGCTGATCGAGGATGTACGGGCGGTGCTGCTGTACATGCAGGCTCAGTATCCGGATGTCCCGCGTGTGCTGCTGGGGCACAGCATGGGTAGTCTGATCGCCAGGCAGTTTTTCCAGCAGCATGGTGGCTTGTTGCAGGGACTGGTGTTATCGGCCACGGCTTATCGCCAGCGACCGTTGGCCGCAGCCATGCGTACTCTGGCGCGTTTGTCCTGCTGGCTCGGCGGGGCGCGCCGGCCCAGCCTGATGCTGGCCTGGCTGGTGTTCGGCAGTTTCAACCTGGGCTTTTGGCCGACCCGTACGCGGGTGGACTGGTTGTCGCGCGACAAGGCGCAAGTCGATGCCTATCTGGCTGATCCGCTGTGCGGCCGCGTGCCGACAGCCGGGCTGTGGCGTGATCTGTTTGGTGGCATCGTGCAGCTGGAGACGGCCGAGGCCGCCGGGCAGGCGAGGCATGCTGAATGCCGCGTACTGCTGATGGCCGGCAGTCGCGATCCGGTCAGTTTCGGCAAGCTGGCCTTGCAGCAGTTGGCCGCAAGATATGCGCGTGCCGGCATTGCGCAGATTCATACTCACGTTTATCCGGGCGGCCGTCACGAGATGCTGAACGAGACCAATCAGGCCGAGGTCGAGGCTGATCTGTTGCGTTGGCTGGATGCCTGCGCGCACCGGGCCTGAGTGTTGCTGTCATGAAAAAACGGCCGCAGTGCGGCCGTTTTGCTTGGGGTGCAGAGCGGATCAGCCCTTGGGCACGATCTGCTGTACGCTGCCGTCGAGTGCCATCAGATAGGTCTCGACGCCGAGTTCCGGATATTTGCCAAGAATGGCCTTGCGCAGGCCCATCAGGGTCTCGGCATGGATGGCGGTTTCCTTCTCCGGATTCTTGCCGAAGTCTTCGCCCAGCACCACTTTGTAGGCCCCGCAGTCACGGTGATCAAGCACCATGACCTTCTTGATGTGATGCAGCTGGATGGCGACATCGAGATGTTCCCAGAAGGTGGTATTCCATGCCGGAAACTTGCCGGTAACCGCACCCAGTGATGCACCCGCCAGAATCACATGATCGTATTTATCGCGCAGGCCCTTGCCGGACATGAAACGCTCGGTGTCGTCGACCAGACGATAATCCATGCAGGACAGCAGCAGGGCTTCGGTGCCACCAGCGGCTTGTGCCGTGCGTGGCAGGAAGCTGGCCAGCAGCAAGGCACCACCACCCAGCGTACCGAGTTTGATGAAATCACGGCGGCCGATGCTCTGTGTCTGGCCGTATTGCTGACAATCACGATACTGCTGTTTGTGCTCGCACATGCTTTTCTCCCTGACGGATCGTTGTTCTGTTGCCTGCCGGCATTATTGGCTATCCGTTCACTCTAAATGAATAAATGTATTTGCGCTTTGATCTGGCATCGTTGTTGGTCAAACACTCGTTTGACAACTTACTGATCAGTAAGTATTGTCAACAGCAGAGTGATAATCAGAAATAGACCATTTGCAGCCTATGCTGCAAGCAGACAACGGCAATTCGATACGAGGGCATGATTATGGCGGCTTATCCCCATCTGTTGGCACCACTGGACTTGGGCTTTACCACACTGAAAAACCGCGTGCTGATGGGCTCGATGCATACCGGTCTCGAAGAGGCACCGCAGGGCTTCGAGAAGATGGCGGCGTTTTACGCCGAGCGCGCGCGCGGCGGGGTTGGCCTGATCGTGACCGGTGGTGTCGGCCCGAACGAAGAAGGCCGTGTCGCCGAAGGCGCATCCATGCTGGCAGATGAGGCTGAAGTGCCACACCACCGCATCGTTACCGACGCCGTGCATGCTGCCGGCGGCAAGATCGCGATGCAAATCCTGCATACCGGTCGTTACAGCTTTCAGGAAAGTCTGGTTTCCGCCTCGCCGATCTGTGCGCCGATCAACTTCTATCGCCCGCGCGAGATGTCGGAAGACGACATCCAGCGCACCATTGCCGACTTTGCCCGTTGTGCCAAACTGGCGCAGGATGCCGGCTACGATGGCGTAGAAGTGATGGGTTCGGAAGGTTATCTGCTCAACCAGTTCATCGCCCGCCATACCAACAAGCGCACCGACAACTGGGGCGGGAGTTTCGACAACCGCATCCGCTTTGCGCTCGAGGTGTTGCGTGCCGTGCGTGCCGCGGTTGGCCGCGAGTTCATCATCATCTATCGCCTGTCGATGCTGGATCTGGTGAAGGATGGCAGTGACTTTGACGAAGTGGTGCAGCTGGCGCAGGAAGTGGAAAAAGCCGGTGCCAACATCATCAATACCGGCATTGGCTGGCACGAAGCGCGCGTGCCAACCATCGCCACCAGCGTGCCGCGCGGCGGCTTTGCCTGGGTGACGAAAAAGCTGATGGGCAAGGTGAGCATCCCGCTGATTACCACCAACCGCATCAATACGCCGGAAGTGGCCGAGGACATCCTCGCCAGCGGCTGTGCCGATATGGTGTCGATGGCGCGACCATTCCTGGCCGATCCAGAGTTTGTGATCAAGGCCGAGCAGGGCCGCAGCGACGAGATCAACACCTGTATCGGCTGTAATCAGGCCTGTCTCGATCATATCTTCCAGGGCCAGCTCACCAGCTGTCTGGTGAATCCGCGCGCCTGCCGCGAGACCGAGCTGAATTACGAAAAAACTACCGCAGCGAAAAAGCTGGCGGTAGTCGGCGCCGGGCCGGCTGGCCTTGCCTTTGCCACCATCGCCGCCGAGCGTGGCCATGACGTGACCTTGTTTGATGCGGGCAGTGAAGTGGGTGGCCAATTCAATGTGGCTAAGAAAGTGCCGGGCAAGGAGGAGTTTTACGAGACGCTGCGCTATTTTGCGCGTCGTATCGAGATTACCGGCGTCACGCTGCGCCTGGACACCCGCGTCACAGCGGCTGATCTGGCAGCGTTTGATGAGGTGGTGCTGGCGACCGGTATTGCCCCGCGCAAGCCGCCTATTGACGGTATCGACCACGCCAAGGTGCTCGGCTATCTGGACGTACTCAAGCATGGTGCAGAGGTTGGCCGCAAGGTGGCGATTATCGGTGCCGGCGGTATCGGTTTTGACGTGGCCGAGTTCCTCGCGCACGAAGGTAAGTCGCCTTCGCTGGACGTGCCGGCCTTCATGAAAGAATGGGGCGTGGATATGGAGATCGCTAGCGCCGGCGGTCTGGCCGCCAGCGGCCCGCAGCCGCATCCAAGCCCGCGCGAGATCTATCTCTTGCAGCGCAAGAGCAGCAAGGTGGGCGAAGGCCTGGGCAAGACCACTGGCTGGATTCACCGTGCCAGCCTGCAGATGAAAAACGTGCGCATGATCCCGGGCGTCAGCTACGACAAGATCGACGATGCCGGCCTGCATGTGACCATCAAGGGCGAGCAACAGGTGCTGGATGTGGACAATGTGATCATCTGTGCCGGCCAGGACCCGCTGCGCGAACTGCAGCAGCCGCTGCTGGATGCCGGCAAGCCGGTACACCTGATTGGTGGTGCCGATGTCGCGGCCGAGCTCGATGCCAAGCGTGCGATCAATCAGGGCGCAAGGTTGGCCGCAAGCATCTGATCGGCTTGAGCTGATCATGCCGAAACCGGTGGTGTGTGATGCACGCCACCGGTTTTTTATTGAAACATGCGCTGTATGAACGGCAGCTTGTGTCAATTTGTCAGGAGTATTTGCTCAGGATCAGCATGCATTTTTGCGTCTGATGCTTAATTGCTTCATCATTAGCCTGTAAATTCTTAACAATAATGACAGCGTGTCTTGATAGAGACGAATGACTGTCCATGAAGAACAGCAGAACGAGAACGGTGTGATGGTCAGGAAATGGCTTGCTGGCTTGTGTTTGTGCCTGCTTGGGGCTGCCACGGTGCAGGCTGCCGAGAGTCTGGTGCTTGGTGTGGTGCCGTATTTGTCAGCACGCAAGCTGGCAACGCTGTATGAACCGCTGCGCGCCGAATTGCAACGCAGCCTCGGGCAAAGCGTTACGCTGGAAACCGCGGCCGATTACAGTTTCTTTCTCGAACGCACCCGGCAAGGTCGTTATGACATCATTGCCACTTCGCCTTATTTCGGGCGTCTTGCCCAGCTTGAGCAACTCTATATACCGCTGGCCAGACCGCTGACCGATCTCGAACCCTTGCTGATTACCCGCCCTGACGGGGTCAAGCGCATTGCCGAGCTGCGTGGCAAGGTGGTTTCTACCAGTGACAGGCTGGCGAACCTCACGTTGGCCGCCCATCGTCACTTTGTCAGCCTGGGTTATGCCCCCGGTAAAAACATCATCATCCGCCCGACCGGCAGTCACGCCAACTCGATGGCTTCATTGCTTAGTGGCGAGTCGGCCGCGGCCATCGTATCTGTGAGCTCGCTATACCAGCTCGGCCCCGAGGCGATGAAAAAAGTCAGGGTACTCGAACATCTGCCCAAGACCACGCCCTTGCTGTATCTGGGACATCAGCGCCTTGGCAAGGCACGAATCGACAAGCTGCAAAAGGACATGCTGCACTTTGCCAACGAGACCGAGCTTGGCAAGGCTTACAGCCTCGAACTCAAGCACGATGGCTTGCGTGAAGTCAGCAATGCCGACATGCAGTCGCTGGATCCCTTCGTCAAGGATCTGAAAGGGTTGATGAAACAATGATCTCCCGGCTTCGTCCACGGTCCTTGCGCTGGAGCATCATCCCGATGCTGCTGCTGGTGCAGTTGTTGGTGTTCGCCATGATCGCCTGGCAAGGCGTGCATGTTTTACAGGAAATGGTGCACAAGCAGACCGAGCTGCGGCTGCGGACGCTGCAAAGTGAACTGCAGGCGGCACTGATTGCGCCGATTCTCGAGCGCGACTTCGTTACTTTGCAGGAGATTGCCGACGAGCTTACCCACGGTGGCGATCTGGCCTATCTGGTGGTGCGTGACAGTAGTGGCAAGGAGCTGACCCGTTCCGGCGTGCCTGATGCCATCGAGCGCAGTCTGGATACCGGTATCGACGATACCAGCGACGAGATTTTTGATACCCAGCTGAAAATCAGCCAGGGGCAGATACAGGTTGGCCTCTACACCACCGAAGCCGGCGAGATCCTGGCTGGTCTTGTTGGCAAGACCGGCCCGGTAATCCTGCTGGGCATGCTGACGATTACAGCCTGGATGATCTGGGCCACGCTGCGGCTGACGCGGCGTTTGGGCTATCTGGAAAGCGCAGCCGAAGCGTTGGGGCAGGGCAATCTCTTGTCGCGGGCGCCCGAGAGCCAGCGTGACGAGATTGGCCGGCTGGGCGAGGCATTCAACCGCATGGCGGCTGCCGTGCAGTCGGCTGATGAAAACTGGGCCAAGAGCCAGCGTTTTGCCGACATGTTGTTGATGGCGATTCCGATTCCGGTATTTTACAAGGATGCACAAGGGCGTTTTCTGGGGTGCAATGCGGCCTTCAGTCGCGTAACCGGTTTCAGCCGGCTCGATATCCGGGGCAAGACCACGGCCGAGTTATGGCCGGAGCAGATTGCCAATATCCACCTTTTGCACGACGACAAACTGATGCGTGGCAGTGGTCATACCGATTATCCGGCTACGGTGCTGACCCAGTCCGGGCAGATTCGCCATGTGATTCTGACCAAGGACGTGTTCTACAACGAGCTGGGTGAAATCGCCGGCATCATCGGTGCCTGGAATGACATCACCGAGCAAAATCTGGCTGAAGAGCGTCTGCGCTTGTTGGCCAGCGTATTCAAGCATTCACACGATGGCATCATCATTGCCGATGCCCAGGCTCGCCTGCTGGACATCAACCGTGCCTGCAGCGCGATTACCGGTTATGAGCGCGAAGAGCTGATTGGCCATACTCCGCGCAAATTCCAGTCTGGTCGCCATGACCGCAACTTCTATCTGCTGATGCGCGAGCGGCTGGAAAAAACCGGCCACTGGCAGGGTGAAATCTGGAACCGGCACAAGAGCGGCGAGGTTTATCCGCTGTTGATGTCGATTTCGGTCATCAAGGACAAGCAAGGTAACGTCAAAAACTATATCGCGGTGTTTGCCGACATCCGCATCATGAAGGCGCAGGAAGCGCGTCTGGCACAAATGGCGCATCACGACCCGCTGACCCATCTGCCTAATCGTGTGCTGCTGGCCGACCGGATGCGGGTGGCGATTGCTCATGCCCAGCATAGCGGCAAGTGGCTGGCGATCTGCTTTATGGATCTGGACGGCTTCAAGGTGGTCAACGATCGCTATGGCCACGATGTTGGCGACCAGCTCCTGGTCAAAGTGGCGGAGCGCTTGCAGAACACTCTGCAAGGCGGTGACACGCTGGCGCGTCTTGGCGGTGACGAATTTGTGTTGCTGCTGGGTGGTCTGCCTGATCTGCAGGCCTGCCGTTACCAGTTGCAGCGGGTGCTGGATACGGTGGCGCAACCGGTGGAGCTCGGGAATATCCGCATCGATATCTCGGCCAGTATTGGCGTCACCCTATATCCGCAAGACGAGCAAGATCCGGATACCCTGTTACGCCACGCCGACCAGGCGATGTATCAGGCCAAGGAACGCGGCCGTAACGGCTACCAGATTTTTGATGCGGAGCATGATCGCCTCAGCCGCAGCAAGCAGGAGAGCCTCGGCCGGCTGACTCAGGCGTTGCAGCAGGGCGAGCTGTGCTTGTATTACCAGCCCAAGGTCAATATGCGTGATGGGCGCGTGATCGGTGCCGAAGCGCTGATGCGCTGGCAACATCCGGAGCGCGGCTTGCTGGCACCAGCGCACTTCCTCAGCGATGCCGAAGGCACCGAGCTGGATATCGCGATGGGTGAGTGGGTGATCCGCACCGCCTTGCAACAGATGCAGGTCTGGCTGGATCAGGGCCTGAATCTGCCGGTCAGCGTCAATATTTCGGCCCATCATCTGCAGCAGGACAATTTCGCCAGCCGGCTGCAGGATTTGCTGGATGAGTTCCCTGATCTGCCAAGAGGCATGCTCGAAATCGAGGTGCTGGAAAGCACGGCATTGAAGGATATCGCGCGGGTCGGGGCCTTGATGTCGACCTGCCGCTCGCTGGGCGTCGAGTTTGCGCTTGATGACTTCGGTACCGGCTATTCCTCCTTGCTGTATCTGAAACGGCTGCCGGCGCGCAAGCTGAAGATAGACCAGTCCTTCATCCGCGACATGCACGAGGACGGTGATGACCTCGCCATTGTGCAGGGCATTGTCGGCTTGTCCGAGGCGTTCAACCGTTCGGTGGTGGCCGAGGGCGTGGAGAGTGTCGAACATGGCAGCCTGCTGCTGCACATCGGCTGTGATCAGGCGCAAGGCTATGGCATTGCCAAGCCGATGCCGGCGGAAAACATGCTGCCGTGGGCGCAGACCTGGCAGGCGGATCAGGCCTGGAAAGAGGCCGGTGCTCGGCGCTGGACGGGTGACGATACGCGGCTGTTCAACCTCGAGCTTGCGCATCGTCAGCAGACCAACCAGCTGATTGCCTGGTTGGCCGCAGGTGCCAATGCGCCGTTATCGCTGGATAACGAAGGTTATCGTGACTTTGATAACTGGTATCACGGTGCCGGCAATGCCTATTTTGGCGAGCATCCCTTGTATGGCACGCTGGGACAGGTTCACCAGAAACTGTTCATTTACGGCGAGAGATTGCTGACCTGGCATCATGGCGAGCAGACCGAAATGGGGGCAGAGTTGGCCGCATTGCGCGACCGTCTGCAATACCATGTGCGCACCATGCTGGGCTCGGCGGAATTGCCGGCAGCCCGTCAGCAGGCGGTACGCGAAGAAGAGTTCACCATCTAGCGCAGTGGCGTGCCAAGCCGCGCCAGCTCGGCTTGTAGTTTGGTCTTGTCTATCTCTCCAAGCAGACTCGCACGCAGCTTGCCCTTGTCGTCGACGATGACGGTATAGGGCAGGCCGCCGCTGCGATTGCCCATCTGTTTCATCGCTGCAATGCCATCCCCGTCACTCAGCAGGATGCGGTAGCTCACCGGATTTTTCTGCAGATAACTTGCCACTGCATCGGGCTGATCGAGTGCTATACCGACAAAGTGCACGCCTTGCTTGTTCGCTGCCTTGGCCATCTCTGACAGCATCGGCATTTCCTTGCGGCAAGGAGGGCACCAGGTCGCCCAGAAGTTGATCACGTTCAGTTTTTTGCCAAGAGGCTGCAGTTCCGCAACTTTACCCTTGATGTCCTTCAGTTGCATGGCGGGGATATCAGCGGCCCAGCCTTGCGGGCTCGCCAGTAAAATGATGCCGGCGGCGCTAGTACAAATGAATTTATTGATGACATTCATGGGTTTTCCTGAAATTTATGTGCATTTAACAACAGTTTCCGGCTAGGGAGTTGCGGCGGGCTGGGTGATTGCGCCGGCGTGCCGTGATACAATGTTCGATTACTTTTTGCTCGTCCGGCCATGTCCATTCTCGTTTGCGGCGCGCTTGCCTACGATACCCTGTTTTCGTTCAAAGGTCGTTTTGACAGCCAGATCCTGCCGGATCAGCTGCATAAAATCTCGACCACCTTTCTGGCACCCAGCATGCGCCGCGAGTTTGGCGGCATGGCCGGTAATATCGCCTACAGCCTGAGCCTACTGGGCGAGCGTCCATTGGTGATGGGGGTTGTCGGCGAGGATTTCGAGCCTTACCGCCAGCACCTGCGCCGCAATAATGTGGACGACCGCTATATCCGTACCATTCGCGGCCAATATACCTCGCAATGCTTCGGCATCTCTGACAAGGATGGCAACCAGCTGATGGCCTTCCATCCGGGGGCGATGGATTACTCCACCGAAAATCATATCTGTGACATTGCCGAGCCGGTCAAGCTGGCCATCCTGTCGCCGGGCGGTCACAAAGCGTTTATCGTGCATTCGCGCGAGTTGCACGAAGCCGGCATTCCTTTCGTGTTCGATCCGGGCCAGGAGTTGCCGCTGCTGTCGGCTGACGAGTTGCACGAGATCGTGGCGCTGGCCGACTATGTTGCCATCAACGACTACGAGAGCGAGCTGATGCGCGAGCGCGCCGGCCTGACCATCGACGAGCTGCGCCGCAAGACCAAGGCGCTGGTGGTCACGCGTGGCTCCAAGGGCGCCGAGATCTATGTGGGCGACACCGTGCATGTGATTCCGCGCGTACAGATGCCGATCAAGCCGGTAGACCCGATGGGCTGTGGCGATGCCTTCCGTGCCGGCCTGCTGTACGGCATCCTGAATGGCCTCGAGTGGAAGGTCACCGGCCGTCTGGCGAATGTGATCGGTGCGATCAAGGTGACTACTCACGGTTGCCAGAATCACCATTTCGACTGGGACAAGCTGCGCAGCATGTACCAGCAGGCTTATGACGAGCCATGGCCGCTGTAAGCCGGCACGTTCAGCCCCGACCAAGCAAGGCATGCGTTCGCGCATGCCTTTTTTTGCGGCCAGGGTTGGCCGCAGACTTGAAGTGAGGCCGTGGCGGCCCCACCATCCTGCAATTACACATCCCTCGGCAGAAAGGGCATCATGACTGTTCCACACCTCACCACCGCACTTACCGGCCCCCTGCTGGAACTGGAAAGCCGCATCCTGGCCGCCCAGCCGCAGATCGAACACTGGTTCCGTACCCAGTGGAACAATCATGCAGTGCCGTTTTATGGCTCGGTTGACCTGCGCAACAGCGGCTTCAAGCTCGCACCGGTCGACATGAACCTCTTTCCGGGCGGCTTCAACAATCTGAACCCCGAATTCCTGCCGTTGGCTGTTCAGGCGGCACAAAGTGCGGTGGATCGCGTTTGTCCGGAAGCGCGCAGCATCCTGCTGATTCCGGAAAACCACACCCGCAATACCTACTATCTGCAGAACGTCGCCGCGCTGGTGCATATTTTCGAGCAGGCGGGCCTGAAAGTACGTCTGGGTTCGCTGAATCCCGAAATTACCGAACCGACTACCTTGCAGGCGGCCAACGGCGACGAAGTCATTGTCGAGCCGCTGCAGCGCCAGGGCCGTCGCGTGGTATTGGCTGATGGCTTCAACCCTTGCATCGTGCTGCTGAACAACGATCTGTCGGCCGGCCTGCCGGAGATTCTGCAGAATCTGGATCAATACCTGCTGCCGCCGCTGCACGCGGGCTGGGCGGTACGTCGCAAGACCAATCACTTCGCCGCTTACGATCGTGTGGTGGCCGATTTCGCCACCATGTTGTCTATTGACCCGTGGCTGATCAACCCGTATTTCGTTGCCGCCAAGGGACTTGACTTCCATAGCCGTCAGGGCGAGGACGAGTTGGCCGCACTGGTGGATGCGACGCTGGACAAGATCCGCGCCAAATATCAGGAATACGGCATTAACCACGAGCCTTTCGTGATCGTGAAAGCCGATGCCGGCACCTACGGCATGGGCATCATGAGCGTGAAGAGCGGCGAGGAAGTGCGCGGCCTGAATCGCAAGGCACGCAACAAGATGGCGGTGGTGAAAGAAGGGCTGGAAGTCTCCGAAGTCATCGTGCAGGAAGGCGTTTACACCTTCGAAAGCGTCAACGAAGGCGTGGCCGAGCCGGTGGTATACATGATGGACCGTTATGTGATCGGCGGTTTCTACCGCGTGCATACCGGCCGTGGCATCGATGAAAACCTCAACGCACCGGGTATGCATTTCGTGCCGCTGTCTTTCGAGAAGCCCTGCCTGCCGGATCGCAAGGAAGGCCCTGACGCGCCGCCAAACCGCTTCTATGCTTATGGCGTGATTGCGCGTCTGGCGCTGTTGGCCGCCGCGCTGGAACTCGAAGACACCGACCCCCTTGCCGAGTGAGGCCAAGATGAGAATCCTGTTTGTTGCCGACCCGCTGGACAGCTTCAAGATCAAGAAAGACAGCACTTACGCGATGATGGAGGCGGCCGCCAAGCGCAGCCACGCCATTTCTTTCTGCGAGCCGGCCGATATCACCGTTGAAGGCGGCCGCGTGATGGTGGATAGCGTGCAGGTGACGCTGACACCGCCGCGCGACTACAAGGACTGGTACCGGCTGGGCGAGGCGCAGCGTCTGCCGCTGAACGCCTTTACTGCCGTGGTGATGCGCAAGGACCCGCCGTTCGATCTCGAGTACCTGTACGCCACCCAGCTGCTGGAGCTGGGCGAGAAGCAGGGCGCGCGCGTGTTCAACCGCCCGCAAACCTTGCGTGACTTCAACGAGAAGCTGGCGATCCTGAATTTTGCCGACTTCGTCGCGCCGACACTGGTGACCTCGCGGCCATCCAAGCTGCTGGCCTTTGTGCGCCAGCATCAGGATGCGATCCTGAAACCGCTGGACGGCATGGGCGGCAGCGGCATTTTCCGCGCGCGGCCTGATGATCCCAACCTTAACGTGATCATCGAGACGCTGAGCCAGCAAGGCACGCGCACGCTGATGGCGCAGCGTTACATCCCCGAGATCCGCAACGGCGACAAGCGCATTCTGGTGATTGACGGCAAGCCGGTCGATTACTGCCTCGCGCGCATTCCGCAAGGCGGCGACAACCGTGGCAACCTCGCGGCCGGCGGCCGTGGTGAAGTGCGCGAGCTGTCGGCGCGTGACCGCGAAATCGCAGAGACACTGGGGCCACAGCTGAAGGCTCGCGGCATCCTGCTGGCCGGCCTTGATGTGATTGGCAACTACCTGACCGAGGTCAACATCACCAGCCCGACCTGCTTCCGCGAGATCATGGATCACAGTGATGTCGATGTGGCAGGGCTGTTTATCGACGCGCTGGAGCGTGCATGCAGCACGCACTGAGCATCGGACGACAGGCAATGACAAGGGCGGCTCTGGCCGCCTTTGTCGTCTTGGCACTGGCCGCCTGCAGCAAGCCCGAGCCGTGGAAGCAGGAAAGCTATGTGTTCGGCACCCGCGTCGAGCTGACGGTGTATGCGGCCAACCTGACCGTGGCGGAACAAGCTGCCGCCAGTGTGCTGGCCGATCTGGATCGTCTGCACAGGCAACTGCATCCGTGGCAGGCCGGCAGCGATGTGGTGGCGGCCAACCAGGCGATTGCCGCCGGCAAGCCTTTTACCCCGTCTGTCGAAGTCGCCACGCTGGTGCGCGAGGCGCAGCAGCTGGAGACACGCAGTGGTGGCCTGTTCTCGCCGGCCATCGGTGCCATGGTCGCGTGGTGGGGCTTTCAGCAGGACAATCCTGCCGATCGGCAACGCCCGGCCAGCGAGCTGACCCGCCTAGTCGAGGCGCGGCCACGCATGGCGGATCTGGCGTGGCAGGGCAGCCAGCTGTATAGCGCGAACCGCCAAGTGAAGCTGGATTTTGGCGGCATGGCCAAGGGCTGGGTGCTGGATCGTGCCTATCGCCAGCTGCAAGTCGCCGGTGCCAGCGCGGCGCTGGTGAATATCGGCGGCAATATCATTGCGCTGGGCGAGAAGCCGGATGGTGAACCGTGGCAAGTCGGTATCCGCCACCCACGCCAGAGCCTGGCGATGGCTGTGCTGCCGCTGCACGATGGCGAGGCCATCGGCACCTCGGGCGATTATCAGCGCTATTTCGAGGTCGCCGGCCAGCGTCATTGTCATCTGATCGACCCGCGTGACGGCAATAGCGACTGTCGCGTGCAGTCTCTGAGCGTGCTGGTGCCCAAGGGTGCACAGGCCGGCCTGCTGTCCGACGTGGCCAGCAAGCCGATGTATTTTGCCGATGCGGCCAACTTGCCTGTGCTGGCACGGCAATTCGGTGTCACCGGCTGGCTGCGCATCGATGCCAAAGGTCATGCCATGCTCAATCCTGTCATGGCAAAACGGTTAGAATGGCGCCTCAAACCCGACAGTATCCAGGAAGCCCCATGAGTCACGAGGAAAGCCCGTTCAAGGGCAAGACCGGTCTGCGCCGCCTGTTCAATGCCTTTGGCTATTCGCTGGATGGCCTGCAAGCCGCCTTCCGCCACGAAGATGCCTTTCGCCAGCTGTCCTTGCTGTCACTGCTGCTGATTCCGCTGGCGTTGTTTGTGGTGGATGCCAGCAGTCTTGGCCGCGCCATGCTGGTGGCCAGCTGCCTTGCCACGCTGGTGATCGAGTTGCTGAATTCGGCGATCGAGGCCGCGGTCGATCACACCTCGCTGGAGCGTCATCCGTTGGCCAAGCGCGCCAAGGATATGGGCAGTGCTGCCCAGCTGCTGGGGCTGATCAATCTGGCCTCGGTATGGGGCCTGGTGTTGCTGGGCTGAGCCTGTCTGGTGGATGCAAAAAAGCGAACCCGCGGGCTCGCTTTTTTCTTGCTTGGCTTTGCCTGGATACACATTGGCACTTACTCACGGCTACGGTTTTGCAATTCCGTATCAGCCAGTCTGGCTTGCTCCTCCTTGCGAGCCTGCTCCTGTCGTACCAGCTCCTGCAAGCGAGCCTCCTGCGCCTGGCGCTGCTTTTCCGCTTCCTCAGCCTGTTGCCGGGCAATCTCTTCCTTGCGAGCCTGTTCGGCCAGCGCCTGTTTGCGTTTGCGCTCCTCCTCGCGCATATGCGCAAGGTAAACCTTCACCAGCGGATGCAGGGTCAGCACCAGCGTGAGGGCGAAGCCCAGCACGATGAAGGCGACGTCCTTGGGGTCAAGCAGCAGCAGGATAAAACTGCTGAGCGCACAATAGATGGCCAGCAAGTAAAACCCGGTGGTGCGCGGAGGAGCTTGTTTGTTCATGTTCTCCAAAAGCGGCAAGCAAACCATGGCAGAAGCTGAATTATCCGTTCATGCCGCGAGATTGGCACGCCAATTTTGTGCAAACGTATCGGGCGCAAACTGGAGCAGAGCTATTTATCGCGCCACCAGCTAGCCTTGCTTGTGAACATGGCGGGCAAAGTTGTCGAGTATCGCCTGCCAGCCCTGACGCTGCAGCTCGGCCGGGTGCTGCTGTTCGGCGTCAAAGCAGACCTGCACCAGTACGCTGTCTGCCTGCGGCTGAAAATGCACACTGCACTGACGCTCGCCAAAGGCGTATTCGATCAGCTCGTGCGGCACGATACGGGTATAGCTGCCGGCAAAATCAAAACCGGCACTGCCATCGCGGGCTTCCATACGCGAGCAGAACGCCCCGCCAACGCGCAGATCCACCGTCGCCCTGGTGGTATGCCAGTCATCCGAAGCGGCATTCCACTGCATGATGTCATCCGGCGTAGTGTAAGCACGCCAGACCTTATCGATCGTGGCACGGACCGTGGTTTCAACCGTGATCTTCATCGTGAAATCTCCTTGTCTGTCGGGCGGGGACGATCTGAAACTGATCATGCGTGATTGCGGATTTCAAATCTCATCACCACGTTGGCCGCAAAGTGCTGATGGCTTGCGGCCAACCTTTTCGTGGTAAACGTTGCGCCTCGCTGGCTCGGTAGCAAGCTACGTCAATGCCCGATTTGCCGCGTTGTGTTGGCGTGCCCAAGGTATCAAGGTAGCCCATTCCCGTTGGCGCATGCCGTGAAAAATACTGCCTGTGCGGGAATTCATCAGCGACTCGGATTCAAGTTTGAAAAAAGCGAACCCGCAGGTTCGCTTTTTTCATTTCTTAGCCATGTAAGCCAGCTGCCTTATTCGGCATCTGCCGCCTTACCTTCCGGCGGGGCGATCTGTTCGGCGTAGCCGCATTCCTTCTGCGGGCAGACCTTTTCGGTGCCGCGACGCTTGGTGGTCTTGATCGTCAGTACCGGCCACTGGCATTTCGGGCAGGTTTCGGCAATCGGCGGGTTCCACGTCGCGTAGGTGCACTTCGGATAGGTGTTGCAGCTGTAGAACAGCTTGCCGTAGCGGCTCTTGCGTTCGATCAGGCTGCCGGCCTTGCACTGCGGGCACTCCACGCCGGTGTCGCGCGGTTTTTCCAGCGGCTCGATGTGCTTGCACTTCGGATAGTTGGCGCAGCCGATGAACTTGCCGTAGCGGCCTTTCTTGATGTGCAGCTCGCCATCGCAGGCCGGGCAGCGACGGTCTTCGATGACGGTCGGTGCTTCGGCTTCGGCGGCGGCTTGTTCGGCGGTTTCGCCGACGTTGCGCGTGTAGTCGCAGTCCGGGTAACCGGTACAGGCGATGAAGCGGCCGCGTTTGCCGAACTTGATTGACAGTGGCTTGCTGCATTTCGGGCAGGCTTCATCCAGGCTTTCGGTGGTGATTTCGGCGCGCGAAATGCCTTCTTTTTCGGTGATCTGCTTGAAAAAACCTTTCCAGAAGCTGTCCAGCACCGGTACCCATTGACGGGTGCCGCTGGCGATTTCATCGAGCTGGTTTTCCAGCTTGGCGGTGAAGTTGTAGTCAACGTACTGGGCGAAATGCTCGGTCAGGAACTTGTTGACGATGTCGCCGGTATCGGTCGGGAAGAAACGCTTTTTGTCGAGAATCACATACTCGCGGTCTTTCAGCGTCGAGATGATGCTGGCGTAGGTCGACGGGCGGCCGATGCCGTACTCTTCCAGCGCCTTGACGAGACTGGCTTCGGAGAAGCGTGGCGGCGGCTGGGTGAAGTGCTGCTCGCCGTAGAGCTTGTCAACCGGCAGGCTGTCGCCGACCTCCAGGAGCGGCAGCTTGGCGTTTTCTTCGTCTTCGGCGTCATCGACGTCTTCTTCGTACACCGACAAGAAGCCGGCAAATACTAGCACCTGGCCGCTGGCGCGGAAAATGCCGTCGCCGACGGCGATGTCCACGCTGGTGGTGTCGAACTTGGCCGGTGCCATCTGGCAGGCCAGCGTCCGCTTCCAGATCATGTCGTACAGCTTGAACTGGTCGGACGTCAGGAAGGGCTTCATTGCCTCCGGCGTGCGCAGGATAGAGGTTGGCCGCACGGCCTCGTGCGCCTCTTGCGCGTTCTTCGACTTGTTCTTGTAGGCAATCGGGTTTTTCGGCAGATGGTCGCCGTCAAAACGCTCGGTGATATAACCGCGGATTTCCTCGACCGCTTCGTTGGCGAGAGCCACCGAGTCGGTACGCATATAGGTAATCAGACCGACGGTGCCCTGGCCGATGTCCACACCCTCATACAGCTGCTGTGCGGTGCGCATGGCGCGGTCGGTGGTCATGCCCAGCTTGCGCACGGCCTCCTGCTGCAGGGTGGAGGTGGTGAATGGCGCGGCCGGATTGCGGGTCTTTTTCTTCTTTTCGATATTGGCGACGTTGGCCGCATGATTCTGCAGCAGTGCCAGAATGCGCGACTGTTCGCCTTCGTTCGGGATGCTGAACTGTTCGAGTTTTTCGCCCTTGAACTGGATCAGCTTGGCGCTGAACTTGGTGCGGCCCTTGTGGCTGTCGAGATGGACAGTCCAGTATTCCTGCTCGACAAAGGCCTTGATCTCGTTTTCGCGTTCGCAGATCAGGCGCAGCGCCGGGCTTTGCACGCGGCCGGCAGACAGGCCGCGACGGATCTTTTTCCACAGCAGTGGCGACAGGTTGAAGCCGACGAGGTAGTCCAGCGCACGGCGTGCCTGCTGGGCGTCGACGAGGTCCTGCATGATGGGGCGCGGGTTGGCAATCGCATCCAGCACGGCGTTCTTGGTGATTTCGTGGAACACCACGCGCTGGGCGGTCTTTTCCTTCAACAGTTTTTTCTTGTTGAGGATCTCGACCAGATGCCAGGAGATGGCTTCGCCTTCGCGGTCCGGGTCCGTTGCCAGATAGACGTGATCGACCTTGTTTACCGCTTCGATGATGGCATCGACGTGCTTGCTGTTGCGGGCGACCAGCTGGTACTTCATCGCGAAGTCTTTTTCCGGGTCAACCGCACCGTTTTTCGGCACCAGATCGCGCACATGGCCATAGGAGGCCAGGACCTCGAAATCCGGGCCCAGGTATTTTTTCAGAGTCTTGGCCTTGGAGGGCGACTCGACAATCAGCAGGTTAGCGGGCATAGGTGTTTGTCATTCAGTGTGTGCCGTGGCACGACAATATTGTGTATTCATCAAACGAAACAAGAGCGCAAGTCCGGCGCTCTTGGTATTGCATTCATTCCAGCCACGACGGGTGGCGGGATTTATTGCATCGGCGGCTCGCCGTGCAGTGCGCACAGCAGTTCTTCACCGATGAGGATGGGCAGCTCGGCACCCTGTGCCCACAACACCATCAGCGCGGCCAACTTGGCCGTCGGCAGGGTGATTTCGTCGTCCGGCATCGCCAGCAGGCGGTCGATCAGCATTTCGCGCTGCGACGGTGACAGTGCGCCGTTGTGTTCGAGAAAGACGATCAGGCCACGGATTTCGCTGTCCAGCCGTTCGGTTTCCTCTTCGCAGAACACGCGACAGCCTTCGCTATCGTCCAGTGCCGCGTACAGACCCTTGTTGATCTGCTTGAGCCCGTCCAGCCAGTCGAGTGCATCGCTGATTTCCTCGTGCTGAAAGCCGGCGGCAGCCAGCTGACGGCCCAGGTCGTCGCGCTCGGGGCAGGCGGCCGGGTCGTTGAATTCTTCGAGGAGAAACGCCAGTACATCAAACATGGTATGCAATCGTCAGGTTAACTTGGGGTGACAGGGTCAAGACGGCAGCGCTGATAGCGGCCACTGCCCAGATTTTCTACCTGTCCGGCCAGCTCAAACTCGAGCAGCATCGCGTAAACCTCGGCAGCCGTCAACTTGAGGCGCTGTGCCAGCATGTCGGCATCAATGGGGTCATAGCCCATGCTTTGCAAGAAGCCGTCACCTGCATTATCGGCGTGATCTTGCTCTTGGCGGCTGTCCGGCAGGGGAGTGGCCAGGCTGATGCGGCCAAGCTCGTCGAGCACATCGTCGACGCTTTCCACCAGCTTGGCACCTTCCTTGATCAGGCGATGGCAGCCACGTGTTTGCGGGTTGAGGATGGAGCCGGGGATGGCCATCACCTCGCGGCCGACTTCCAGCGCCAGCCGCGCGGTGATCAGCGAGCCGCTGTTGGTGGTGGCTTCGACCACCAGGCAGCCGCGGCACAGGCCGGCGATGATGCGGTTGCGTTGCGGGAAGTGGCTGGCAAGCGGGCCGGTGCCCAGTGCAAAC
Source organism: Vogesella lacus (assembly GCF_979366295.1). Taxonomy (NCBI): domain Bacteria; kingdom Pseudomonadati; phylum Pseudomonadota; class Betaproteobacteria; order Neisseriales; family Chromobacteriaceae; genus Vogesella; species Vogesella lacus. The sequence continues at coordinate 131,801 of NZ_CEETQT010000009.1, read as the reverse complement.
TCGGACAGGATTAGCCCTTGGCCGGCGATGCGGTGTGCCAGCTCGCGATTGCGCGCCGGGTAGACGCGGTCAATGCCGGTGCCGATCACCGCGATGGTGCCGGCTGCTTCATCCAGCGCGCCTTCATGTGCGGCGGCATCAATGCCATCGGCGAGGCCGCTGACAATGCTGTAACCGTGTGCGGCCAACCTTTTGGCAAACTGCCGGGCATGATCATCGCCCTGCACGGTGGATTGGCGGCTGCCGACAATCGCGAGCATCGGCTTTTGCAGCAGCTCGCGCCGGCCACGGGCAAACAGTAGCGGCGGCGCGTAGCCGGTTTCGGCCAGCTGACAGGGGTAGTCGTCGTCATTGAGTGTCAGCAGATGGCAACCTTCGCCGGCTTGCCAGGCCAGTGCCGCCTCGGCCGCCCGTTCGCCGTCACCGCTGTCGAGCGCAGCCAGCACCCGCGCATCCAGCACATCGCGCAGCTGGCTATGGCTGGCATCGCGTGCGGCACTGGCCGAGCCGAAACGCTGCAGTAATTGCAGGAAGCGATGAGGGCCGATGCCGGGCGTCAGCGCCAGCGTAGCCCAGTCCAGTAGTGCCTGTTCGTTCACGGCTGGCCGATTTTGTCTTTGATGGCAATCGCCTGGGTCGCATCCAGCACTAGGGCGTAGGACGCCTTGTTGAACACGCGGAACACCATCAGGCGGCCAACCTTTTCTTCCGGCAGGGTGACTTGCTGCTTGTTGCTGGTGGTGACTGTACGTGGTGCCTTGTAGATGCCGAATACGTGGCCGGGCTCGATGCCGTCACGTTGGCCGCGATTGATCATCACATTGAATTGCTGGCCGATCTCGTTGACTCCGCCGTAGCTGCTGACAATACGGCCGCTGAGGTTTTCCGGTGGCTCTTTCGGGATGAAATTGGTCACCGGCAGCGGGGCGCTCTTCATCAGACGGTCGCCCACCAGTACTTCTTCGGCAATCTTGCGCACCGACAGGGTGGTGACCGCGCCGGTTTTCTCGACTTGCAGATCGCCGCCGTAGGTAATCTCGATGCCAAGCACCTCGCCGCTGTCAGGGTCTTTCACCGTGCGGCCAAGGCGATAGGCCTGCCAGATGCCGCCGCTGTCGAGCGCTTCGCTGTAGACGCGGTCCATGCTGGTGAGAATCACGCGATTATCCGGACCGGCTACGATGCGTGGGGCGTTCTGGTAGTCGTTTTCGTTTTCCAGCAGCAGCGGCCGCTTGAGAAAGGGGCCGATCACCTTGTCCGGAATGGTCGGAATCGCGCTGTCCAGCGGCTCGGCCCGCACTTCGGGCGAGAGCTTGACCACGCGCGGCAGGTCGGTGGCGCGACTCAGGCGTGGCTGGCCGTTAACCATGCTCAGCTGCAGGGTTTCGCCCGGGAAAATAAGATGAGGATTGCGCACTTCGTCGCGGTTCATATTCCACAGCTGTGGCCATTTCCACGGGCTTTGCAGGAAGCGGCTGGAAATATCCCACAGGGTGTCGCCTTTCTTGACGACATAACGTTCCGGCGCGTCCGGGCGCAGGGTCAGCGTGTCGGCCATGGCCGGCAGTGACAGGCCCATGGCGAGAAGCAGAGGTATAATAGGTTTAAACATCGCTTGTTGACCCCATCTGGGTTGTGACCCAGACATTGATTGATATTCGGGATGCTGCCAACATTATCGTCGTGCTGTGCAGCTTCCTACAACTGAAAAACGGTTTGATTTATGGCATTGCTTACCATTTTGCACTATCCCGATCCTCGCCTGCATACCGTGGCCAAGCCGGTAACGGTTTTCGATGAGGCCCTGCAGCAGCAGATCGACAATATGCTCGAGACCATGTACCACGCCAACGGTATCGGCCTTGCTGCGACCCAGGTGGACTTCCATCAGCGCGTGATCGTGATTGACGTCTCCGAGTCGCGCAAAGAGGCCATCGTGCTGATCAACCCCGAGTTCATCAGCAAGAGTGGCGAGCGCGAGTATGAAGAAGGCTGCCTGTCGGTGCCGGGCATTTACGACAAGGTAACGCGTGCCGATACCGTCACCATCCGTGCGCTCGACCGTCATGGCAAAGCCTTCGAATTGCAGGCCGACGAGTTGCTGGCTACCTGCATCCAGCACGAGATCGATCACCTTGATGGCAAGGTCTTCGTACAGTACCTGTCCGGCCTGAAACAGAACCGCATCAAATCCAAGCTGAAAAAGCGCGAAAAACAGACCATGTAATGTCTGGCGGCCACGATTGGCCGCAACGCCGATCTGCTTGCAAAGGGACACGCTGGTGTCCCTTTGTCGTCATTGGAGAACCCGCATGAAACTGATTTTTGCCGGCACGCCGGTATTTGCCGCCGAGGCGCTGGCCGCGCTGATTGACGCCGGCCACGAGATTGCCATGGTGCTGACCCAGCCGGATCGTCCGGCCGGCCGCGGCATGAAGCTCAAGCCCAGCCCGGTGAAGGAGCTGGCGCTCAAGCATGGTCTGCGCGTCGAGCAGCCGCTGACGCTGAAAACGCCCGAGGCACAGGCATTGGTGGCCGACGTCGGTGCCGAATTGATGGTGGTGGCGGCCTATGGCTTGCTGTTGCCCAAGGCGGTGCTCGACATGCCGGCGCGTGGCTGTCTGAATATCCATGCCTCGCTGCTGCCGCGCTGGCGTGGTGCCGCGCCTATCCAGCGCGCGATTCTGGCGGGTGATGCCGAAACCGGCATCACCATCATGCAGATGGATGTCGGTCTGGATACCGGCGATATGTTGTCGATTTACCCGCTGGCGATTGCGGCGGATGACAGTGCGGCCAGCCTGCACGACAAGTTGGCCGCACTCGGGGCGACGGCGATTGTCGAGACGCTGGCGAAGCTGGACGACTGCCCGCCAGAAAAGCAGCCGGAAGAGGGCGTGACTTACGCCGCCAAGCTCAGCAAGGAAGAGGCGCGCATCGACTGGAGTCTTTCTGCTGTGGCAGTCGCAACGGCGATTCGTGCCTACAACCCGGCACCCGGCGCGCATACGCTGCTGCGCGGCGAAGTGCTGAAACTGTGGCAGGCCGAGGTCGTGGCCGATGCGACAGGTGAGGCGGGCGAGGTACTGTCGGCGGGGGCGGACGGCGTGATTGTGGCTTGCGGTAGTGGCGCGGTGCGTTTGCTGGTGTTGCAGGCTGCCGGTGGCAAAAGGTTGGCCGCACGCGAGTTTGTCGCCGGACAGGGTGAGTTGATCGGCAGCCGGCTCGGAACTTGATAACGTTTTATCCGTCCCTATATTGATGGCGTCTGGGCGCAACCACTGCGGGAGGGAATCATGGGCTTTAACTGGATCAAGACAGCCATGCTGATGGCGGCCATCGTGGCGCTGTTCGGCATCATCGGCGGCATGATAGGTGGCCAGCAAGGCATGCTGCTGGCGCTGCTGTTTGGCGGCGTGATGAATGTGATTGCCTACTGGAACTCCGACAAGATGGTGTTGCGCATGTACAACGCGCAGGAAGTCGATGCGCACAGTGCGCCCGAGTTCTACGGCATGGTGGCCGAGCTGGCGCAGCGCGCCAATATGCCGATGCCGCGGGTTTACGTGATTCACGAAGAACAGCCCAATGCCTTTGCCACCGGCCGCAGCCCCGAGCATGCGGCCGTGGCAGCGACTACCGGCATCATGCGCATACTCGACTATCGCGAGCTGCGCGGGGTGATGGCGCACGAGCTGGCGCACGTCAAGCATCGCGATACGCTGATTTCGACCATCAGCGCCACCATGGCCGGGGCGATCTCGGCGCTGGCCAACTTCGCCATGTTCTTTGGTGGCCGTGATGAAGAGGGCCGCCCGGTCAACCCGATTGCCGGCATTGCCGTCGCGTTGCTGGCACCGTTGGCCGCGAGCCTGATCCAGATGGCGATTTCGCGCGCACGCGAATTCGAGGCGGATCGCGGCGGGGCCGAAATCAGTGGCGACCCGCTGGCGCTGGCCAATGCCTTGCAGAAAATCGAGTACTACGCGCAGGGGCGCATCCTGCCAGCGGCCGAGGCACATCCCGAAACCGCGCAGATGATGATCATCAACCCGCTGTCCGGCGGTGGGCTGTCGGGCTTGTTCCGCACTCACCCGCATACCGAAGAACGTATCTATCGCCTGCAACAGCTGGCACAAGGACGCCACTGATCAGGTATCATGGCCGCCATAGTCACAAGGCCGCCGTCCATTGCCGGACGGCGGCCGGTTTTATTTGGAAAGAACCTTCAGCATGCTTCGAATTCAGGAACTCGCCGCCAATGTCCTCGCCCGTGTCGAGGAAGGCAGAACATTGACGGAGGCACTCGCCACCGTCCAGCAGGGTGTCAGCCTCAGTGCTGGCGAGCGGGGAGCCTTGCAGGATATCTGTTACGGCAGCCTGCGTAATCTCGGTCAATTGCGTTTCATCTTGCGCGCACTGGTACCCAAGCCGCTGCCGGCCGTGGATGTCGAGCGCCTGTTGCTGGTGGCGCTCTATCAGCTGATTCACACCCGTGCCGCGCCCTATGCGGTGGTGGATCAGGCGGTGACCCGTGCCGAAGATCTGGCCGCCGGCCGCCTGAAAGGGCTGGTCAATGGTGTGTTGCGCAACTTCCTGCGCAACAAGGAACAGCTGCTGGCCGATGCGCAGGGCGATAACGAAGCACGCTACAACCATCCGCGCTGGTGGGTGCAGAAGGTGCGTGCCGCTTACCCGACCCGTTGGGCCGATGTGCTGGAAAAGAGCAACCGTCATCCGCCGATGACCTTGCGCGTCAATGCCCGTCACGGCACTGCCGAAGCCTATGCGGCCGAGCTGGCCGAACTGGGCCGTGGCAGCCAGCTGCTGGGCAGCCACGCGCTGAAGCTGGACGTACCCTGCAATGTGCGCGATCTGCCGGGCTTTGCCGAAGGCCGCGTGTCGGTGCAGGACTTTGGCGCCCAGCAAGCTGCTTTGCGTCTGGATATCGCTGACGGTATGCGCGTACTGGATGCCTGCGCGGCACCGGGCGGCAAGAGCGGCCATCTGCTGGAGCTGGCCGATATCCAGCTGACCGCGCTGGATGTGGATGCCGAGCGCCTGAAGCGCGTCGACGAGAACCTGCAGCGTCTGCAATTGCCGGCCACCCTGTTGGCCGCCGATGCCGCCAAGCCTGCCGCCTGGTGGGATGGTCAGACCTTCGACCGTATCCTGGCTGATGTGCCGTGTTCGGCCAGCGGTGTGGTACGTCGCAACCCGGACATCAAGTGGCTGCGTCGTCCGGACGACTTTGCCGGCCTTGGCAAGCAGCAGGCTGCGATGCTGGATGCGCTGTGGCCCTTGCTGGCCAAGGGTGGCAAGCTGCTGTACGCTACCTGCTCCGTCATGCCGGAGGAAAACCAGCAGCAACTGGAAGGCTTCCTGCAGCGGCATGCCGATGCGCGCCTGGCGGACTCCGAACAACTCTTGCCATCGGCAGACCATGACGGTTTCTATTACGCCTTGCTGGAAAAGGCTTGAACGAAGTTTCCTGATGTTGTTGCTCGTGCTGGCCGGCCTTGGGCTGGTCAGCGAGCGTAGCTGGGCGGCCGACGGTATCGCTGCCCAGCGTGTACGGCTGGAGGTGCGTGACAACGCACTGGCCGTCAGCAGCCGTTACCGTATTGTCCTGCCCGACTCCCTGCAGAACGCCGTGATGCAGGGCGTACCGCTGTCTTTCCAGTTGCAGTTCGACCTGACCCGGCCGCGCTCTGCTGCCTCGTGGAACAGCCTCAGCAACTGGTTTGCCCCGACGGCCAGCATGCAGTTCAAGCTCGCCTACTATGGCCTGACCGGGCGCTATCGCGTCACCATCGGCGGCCTGTCCAAATACTATCCCGGTCTGGATGAGGCCTTGGCCGCCGTCGGCAGCATTGCCGGCTGGCGGGTGCTGGATACCGCCGGCTGGGATGAGTCAGACCGTCGTCGTGCTGCCGGCAAGGTGCGGCTGATGCTGGATATCTCGCAGCTGCCACGACCTTTCCAGTTACGCGCGGTCGGTGCTGATGACTGGGAGCTGGACTCGGGTTGGCACGAAATCGCCGTGGCGGAGGAAGGCTGATGCGTTACCCCGTCATTGCTGCCGCTATCGGTTTCATCCTGCTGTATCTGCTGGCCATTTCAACCGGCAACACCTCTAAATTGGCCGAATATTACTGGTGGTTCTTTGCGCTGAATGCCATCGGACTTGCCGGGTTGATGGCGGTGGTGATTAGGCAGTTGCTGCGCTTGCGCCGTCGGGTGCGCAGCCGCGAATTCGGTGCCAAGCTCACGCAAAAACTGGTGGTGATGTTTACCCTGGTGGCGCTGCTGCCAGGGGTGCTGATGTTTACCGTGTCGGCGCAGTTCCTCACGCGCAGTATCGAGAGCTGGTTCAATGTCCAGGTCGAAAGTGCGCTGGATCGTGGCCTGGAGCTGGGGCGCAATGCGCTGGGTTTTGTGCTGACCGATCTGTCGCGCAAGTCGCGGCTGGTGGCGCGCGAAGTGGCCGACTACAGCGACGAGCGACTGGGTATGCCTTTGTCGCGAATGCGCGAACAGCTGGGTGTGCAGGAAATTGCCATCTACAACCAGCAGGGCCGCTTGCTGAATTTTGCCGGGCCGGACGAGGTGCGCTACCTGCCCAGCGCGCCTGATATCGAATTGCTGCGCTCCTTGCGCCAGCGCAAGCCGCACGAGAGCATCGAGAGTGATGCCAAGGGCAATCTGATGCTGCGCGTGCTGTTGCCCTACACCAGTTATGCGACTGACGAAACCAAGATCATCCAGCTGATCCAGCCGGCACCGGCCGATATCGCGCGTGATGCCGAGCTGATCGAGGATGCGCGCGGTGATTATCGTCAGCTGCTGCTGTCGCGTGACGGGCTGAAGACGTTCTACATGCTGACCTTGCTGATGGTATTCCTGCTGGCACTGACGGCAGCGCTGGCATTCGCGCTGTTCATCTCAGAGCGCCTGTCTGCGCCCTTGTCAGAGTTGGCCGCAGGGACGCGTGCGGTGGCGCAGGGTGACTTCTCCAAGCGCCATCCGGTGTATCGCAAGGACGAGCTGGGCATCCTTACCACCATGTTCAACCGCATGACGCAGCAGCTGGACGAGGCAAGGTTGGCCGCAGACGAAAGTCGCCGCCAGCTGGAATCCGGCAAACTGTATCTCGAGAGTATCCTCGCCAACCTGTCGGCCGGGGTGATGGCTTTTGACAGCAACTGGAATCTGCGCGCCAGCAATGCCAGCGCTGCGCGGATTCTCGGCGTCGATTTTGACGAGCTGGCCAGTCAGGAAATGCAGGTGTGGCCGGCCTTGCGCCCTGAGCTCACGCCGCTGGTGGATACCATTCTGCGCGAGGCGGCGACCGACAAGCCGCATGACTGGCAGCAGCAGATCGACTACAGCAGTGCCTATGGTAATCGCCAGCTGGTGGCGCGTGGCGCCATCCTGCCGGAGCAACCGGCAACGGGCTATGTGGTGGTGTTCGATGACATTACCGAACTGGGGCGGGCCCAGCGTGATGCCGCCTGGGGCGAGGTTGCCAAACGGCTGGCGCACGAGATTCGCAACCCGCTGACGCCGATTCAGTTGGCCGCAGAGCGGATGATGATGAAGCTGGCGGACAAGCTGCAGGGCAATGATGCCGATATCCTCAAACGCTCGACCGACACCATCGTCAAACAGGTGACTGCACTGAAAGGCATGGTCGATGCTTTCCGCGATTATGCACGGGCTCCGCGGACCAAACTGGGCAATCTCGAGCTGAACACGCTGCTGCGTGAGGTATTGGTTCTGTACGAAAGTAACCCCGCAATCAAGGTGGATTTGAGCCCGGAACCCTTGCCAGTGCTGGGTGATGCGGCTCTTTTACGTCAGGTTCTGCATAACCTTTTGCAGAACGCGCAAGATGCAATCCTTGACGCTGACATCCCGATGATTCAAATTAGCACCCGACTAGAAGGAAGAAACGTGCTTGTCCGTGTGGAGGACACAGGCCCGGGCTTCAGTTCAGACATCCTGCCGCGTGCATTCGAGCCTTATGTAACCAATAAGGCCAAGGGCACCGGACTGGGATTAGCCGTGGTGAAGAAGATTGTAGAGGAGCACCATGGACAGATCAGCCTGGCGAATGTGGATAGCGGCGGTGCGCGCATTCTTCTCACCATGCCCTTGCTGGAGGCTTAATGCGAAGCAGCGATATTCTGATTGTGGATGACGAGATCGGTATCCGGGAGTTGCTCTCGGAGATCTTGCAGGACGAAGGCTATACCGTAGCCCTGGCCGAAAATGCCGAAGTGGCGCGCCAATTGCGTAATCAGACGCGACCGGCGCTGGTATTGCTGGATATCTGGATGCCGGATTGTGATGGTGTCACCTTGCTGAAAGAGTGGGCCAAGTCCGGCCTGCTGAACATGCCGGTGGTGATGATGTCCGGCCATGCCAGTATTGATACCGCGGTCGAAGCGACGCGTATCGGTGCTTTTGATTTTCTGGAAAAGCCGATTGCCCTGCAGAAGCTGCTGACGACGGTGCAGCGCGCACTGAAGTATGGCGATATGCAGGCCAATACCTCGCTGAATCTGGACAAGATGGGCAAGAGCGACACCGTTCAGGAGCTGAAAAAGCAACTGGATCGTGTTTCCAAACTCAAATCGCCGATTCTGCTGACGGGCGAGCCGGGTGCCGGCTTCGAGCTGGTGGCGCGCTTTTTCCATCAGGGCAATACACCGTGGGTGACGCCTGCCAAGCTGGAACAGCTGGCAGATGCGCCGCTGGAGTTGCTGCAGAAGGCGAACAACGGCGTCTTGTATCTGCCTGAAATCGGCCAGTACAGCCGTCGTGTACAGCAAGGCTTGCTGTTCTTGCTGTCCAAACTCGACCGCTTCAATGTGCGTCTGGTCTGTTCCTGCAGCCGGCCCTTGCAAGAGCTGCTGGTTGATCCGGAATGCGATAACCGCATGCTGACGGCGCTGTCCAGCGTGATCGTGCCGATTCCATCGCTGCGCGAGCATCCGGAAGACATCACCTTTATCGCCGAGCAGATCCTGCACGAGCTGGTGGAGTCCAAGCAGGTGCCAAGCCGCAAGTTGACGACCGCCGCGCTGAATGCGCTGCGTCAGTATGACTGGCCGGGCAACCTCGAACAGCTGCGCAGCATCATCAAGAGCCTGGCGCTGACTGCCGAGTCCAGCGAAGTGGACGCAGCCGAAGTCAATAAGGTGCTGGCACAGTTCCGCCATGACAAGCCGGCCGAAGAAACCGGCTTCGACTTCAGCCTGCCGCTGCGCGAATTGCGCGAGCAGCTGGAGCGCCGCTACTTCGAGTACCATATCGTGCTGGAAAACGGCAATATGAGCCGCGTGGCGCAGAAAGTCGGCCTCGAACGCACGCATTTGTACCGCAAGCTGAAACAGCTGGGCGTGAAATTCAGCCGCAAGACGGCCGAAGAGTAAACCGGCAAGACCTGAAGGATGTGATGGCCGCGCAAGCGGCCATTTCTCATGGCATGACACAAGAACTCAATGATGCAGCGCTATTGCGCTATAGCCGGCACATCCTGTTGCCGCAGATCGATATTGCCGGGCAGGAGCGTCTGTGTGCGGCGCGGGTGCTGGTCGTCGGTGCCGGTGGCCTTGGCGCGCCGGCACTGCTGTATCTGGCCAGCAGCGGTATTGGCCAGCTGACGCTGGTGGATGATGATGTGGTCGAACTCAGCAATCTGCAGCGTCAGGTGATTCACGACATGAACACGCTGGGCCAGCGCAAGGTCGACTCGGCAGCGCAAAGGTTGGCCGCCATCAATCCGGCAGTCAGCTTGCGGCTTTTGCATGAGCGTCTCGCTGGCGAGCGCCTGCAAGAGGAAGTCGCTGCGCATGATCTGGTGCTCGATTGTTCTGACAACTTCACCACCCGCCACGCCATCAACCGTGCCTGTGTCGACGCAAAAGTGCCGCTGGTATCGGGTGCCGCGGTACGTTTTTCCGGTCAGCTGGCGGTTTATGATGTGCGCGATGCGGCGTCGCCGTGCTATCACTGCCTGTTTCCGGAAGAGGGCGAAGCCAGTGATGGCCCGTGTGCGACCTTTGGCGTGCTGGCGCCGCTAGTCGGTGTCATCGGCAGCCTGCAGGCAGTTGAGGCGGTGAAGCTGCTGGCAGGTGCGCCAGTCGCGCTGGGGCAGCTGACTTTGTACGAGGCGCTGGATGGCAGTTTCCGCCAGCTGAAAGTGCCGCGCGATCCGGATTGTCCGGTTTGCGGCCAACGTTAAGACAAACAAAAACCGCTGCACTGGCAGCGGTTTTTGTTTGGGGTGGATGAGGCTTAAGCGCTCAGGCTTTTTTCGATCAACTGGTGCAGCTCGTTGAAATCCGGCTCGCCGACAAAACGCTTGATGATCTTGCCGTTCTTGTCGATCAGGATCGAGGTCGGGGTCAGCTGGATTTCACCGAAGGCCTTGGCAATGCTGCCGTCGCTGTCGAGCGTGACAAAGAAAGGCAGCTTGGTATCGTTGACATAGGTGTTGACGTAGTTGGGCGGATCGTAGCTCATCGCCACTGCCACCGTTTCGTAACCCTGCTCGCGATATTTCTCGTGAGTGGCGCGCAACTTCGGCATTTCAGCCATGCAGCCGCTGCAGCTGGTTGCCCAGAAGTTCACCAGTACCACCTTGCCTTTCAGGCTCTCGGTGCTGGCTTGCTTGCCAGCCAGGCTGGTGTATTGCACGGCCGGTGCCGCTGCCTGGTTAAACAGGGCTAGGTATGCCACGACAGCGGCGATTACCACCGCGCCGAGAGTGATCAGGCCTTTCTTCATCATGCTTTCCTGGTGCTGGGCAATCAGGCTTGCCCGGTTTCCTGCAAGGAGATCAACAAATCGCGCATTGCGCCTTCAATCGGTACCGCCTTGTTCTGGCGGCCATCAAACGCCACGAAGGTCACATCGGCTTCGGCAACCAGCTTGTCGCTGCCGGCCAGCACAACCCGCTGGTTGATGACGGCGCTGCGATTGCCTACCGATTTGACGCTGGTCTCGATCACGAGTTCATCATTCATCGTCGCCGGGTGGCGATAGTCGATGTTGATATTGACCACGATCAGCGCGATACCTGAACTCAGGAAGGCAGGCAGGTCGGCTCTTTCTTCAAAGAAAGTCCAGCGAGCCTCTTCGAGAAACTCGAGATAGCGTGCGTTATTGACGTGGCTGTACAAGTCGAGATGATAGCCGCGAACCTTGATGCTGGTCTGGTGTGTCATGTTTCTTCTTCGTGTCTGTTGTCAAGAATTGTTATGGTTGTTTCAGTTTTGCTCTGGCAGCTCGAAAGGCGTGAAGGCCTCGCGCTCCAGCGGGTAGTCGACCATATCGGTCACCACCGGATGAATGTCGAGATCGAACCAGGCCATGAATTGCTCGACGCCCAGTGGCGGCCACAGGGCTTCGTCTTCGCACCAGTCGGCCAGTTCGGTGGCAAACAGTTGCTGATAGTGGCTGGCGAGAAAATCGGCCGGGTCCAGCTCTTCGACATGCGGAATCAGTACCGCGTTGCCGTTGGCGCGCAAGGCGTCGAGTTCGACAGCCGGGGCACCGGGCAGAGATTGCAGCCAGTCGACGAAGGGCTGGCGTGGCTTGATGATGACGATGCTGCGATTGACTTCAAACATGGTGTCTGGTTTCAGTGGGTAGAGAGTTGGTTCTGATTGGTAAAACGCCAGCGCCGTACGATTTCGAGGCTGCGGTGTTCTGCGGCCAACGTTGGCGGAAAGGGTGCGAACGGCGCGGCGGTTTCCACGATTTTTCTGGCGGCATCATCGAGGATGTTGTGCCCTGAGCTGCGCAGCATGCGGATTTCCTGCAGGCTGCCATCGGCGCGAATCACCACGGCAAGCTCCAGCGTGCCGAACAGATTGCGGCTACTGGCTTCGACGGGGTAGTTGAGCTTGCCGACGCGTTCGACCTTCAGCCGCCAGTCTTCGACATAGCGAGCCCAGCTGACGCCGGTCGCCGAGACGCCATAAATGCCTTTGGCCCTGGGGTCAGCCTCCGAGCGGTTTTGTTCGCTGGCGAGCTGGCGTGCCTGGGCCAGTAAATCGGTACTGCTGTTGGCTTGCTGTGGTGCCGGACTGCCATCTTGTTCTGGCAGGCGGTAGTCACTGTTGGCTTGCTTGCTGACTTCGTGTTTTTCGGGTGAGGCAGCTTTGACGTTGGCCGCAGCCGGAATGTGTCTGTTTTCCGTTTGTGCAGCCGGCACGGCGGTGGTCTTGCCGGTAGCAACAATCTTGCCGGCGTGGCTGTCATGTTCGGAAAAAGCCTTGGGGCTGTCTGGCGGCTCGGCCGGGCTGGACACGGGGGCAAGGACAACTTCAAGCGCCAGCGGTGTCCAATCGGGTCTGGCAGAAAAAGACGGGAAAGGGTTTTGCAGGAACAGCAGGAACACATGCAGTGCCAGTGACACCAGCACAGCCGCTTGCAACAGGCTGCGATCGGCTGGTTGAGGGGCTGGTGTGAAACGGGACATGATGGTCAGTAATCTTGGCGAATTCCGATTCTAGCATGTCCCGTCGAGTGTCAGTCTTCCAGCAGGCTGCGCAGCATCCAGGCAGTCTTTTCATGCACTTGCAGACGCTGTGTCAGCAGGTCGGCAGTCGGCTCGTCACTGGCGGCATCGATGACCGGGAACAGGGCGCGGGCAGTGCGGCAGACGGTTTCGTGCGCCTGTACCAGTTCGCGAATCATGTCTTGTGCTTTCGGCACGCCGTGGCTCTCGGCAATCGAGGTCAGGCGGGCGTAATCGCCATAGCTGCCCGGTGCGATATGACCCAGTGCACGAATGCGTTCGGCGACGAGGTCAACTGCCAGTGCCAGTTCGTTGTACTGCTGTTCAAACATCACGTGCAGGGTCTGGAACATCGGGCCGGTGACGTTCCAGTGGAAGTAATGGGTTTTCAGATACAGGGTGTAGGTGTCTGCCAGCAGTCTGGACAGGCCTTCTGCAATCTGGGCGCGATCCTGTTCGTTGATACCGATATCCATGTGCTTCTCCTGTGCAAGAAAATACGTTGTCTTGGATTGGCAGCTTGCCGTTTGCCGGCGGCTGACGCAATCATTCAGTGCAGACGCGAGTCAGGGTCGACAGTCTTGTCTACACGTTGATACTCGCCTTCGATGATATCGCCATCTTGTGGACTTTGCTGCTGCGGCTGGAAGCCTTGCATCGGGTCAGGTGTTTTGAGGCTTGGCCCTTTGAATGGCAGCAAGAGCACAATGGCCAGTACATCGCTGATCAGGCCCGGAATTGCAAACAACAGACCGGCCAGTACGATGCGCAACGGCCACAGCAGGGAAAACAGCGAAACTTCGCGCTCGCGCATCACCGAACCCAGTGTCAGCAGACTACCCAGCTTGCCATTACGCATCATGCCAATACCCAGCAGGACGGTGGCCAGAATCCAGGCAAAGGTCCACCCCGAGCCGATGGCATCAGCCAGATAGATCAGCGAAGCCAGTTCGGCAATCGGATAAAGCAGTAAAACCAGCAAAAATGCGCGCATAGATTTTTCGTACTAGGGGTAAGAATGGAAACAATGATTGTGCTGTGTAATGTACCCGAGCAAGCGCTGGCAGAACAAATTGCCACAACACTGCTGAATGAGCAGTTGGCCGCTTGCGTCAATATCATGGCTGCTTGCCAGTCCATGTATCGCTGGCAGGGCAAGATCGAGACAGCGAGCGAGATTCCCATGCTGATCAAGAGCAGCAAGGCGCTTTATCCGCGCCTGCAGGCCCGTCTGCTCGAACTGCATCCGTATGAGGTGCCTGAGATTGTGGCCTTGCCATTGCAGGATGGCTTGCCAGCCTATCTGACATGGGTGGCTGGCGAGCTTCTTTCAAGTCCTTGAACTGAAAATTGTTTTTTCGACAAATTTACGACGGAATAATTCTGCCGGACGGATTTTGGAAATTTTCTTCAGAAAGTGCTTGACGGAAAAAAGGGCTGTCGGTATAGTTCGGTCTCTCTCGAGGGGTCGTTAGCTCAGCTGGTAGAGCAGCGGACTTTTAATCCGTTGGTCGCAGGTTCGAATCCCGCACGACCCACCACGAGACCCCTGATGGGTCGTTAGCTCAGCTGGTAGAGCAGCGGACTTTTAATCCGTTGGTCGCAGGTTCGAATCCCGCACGACCCACCATCAGGCACCCTTTAGGGTCGTTAGCTCAGCTGGTAGAGCAGCGGACTTTTAATCCGTTGGTCGCAGGTTCGAATCCCGCACGACCCACCAGTATTCAACAAAAAGCCCGGCTTTTGCTGGGCTTTTTGCTTTTCTGCGTCTGGATATTTTCGCTATCTGCCACCATGCGGACTGAAGGCCATGCCCTCCTGTTCGCCGATGGCGCGCGGGCTCAGGTGCGCTTCAAACTGATGCGTGGCGGCTGTCCAGCTATAGGCTTCGGCGCAGCGGCGCACAATATTCCGGTCCAGTTGCAGAGCCTGCAGGCAGGCTGTGCGCAAATCCTCGTGCAGTACACCTCCCGAGCCGTTTTCCACCACATCCAGTGGGCCGGTTACCGGATAGGCGGCGACCGGTGTGCCGCAGGCCATGGCTTCGAGCAACACCAGGCCGAAGGTATCAGTCAGGCTGGGGAAGACGAACACATCCGCGGCACGATAAAAGCGTACCAGCTCGGGTTGCGGTAGTACGCCTTCGAAATGCACCTCGGGGTAGCGTGCTTTCAGCTCGGCCAGTTGCGGGCCGTCGCCGACTACCCATTTGCTGCCCGGCAGATCCAGTTGCAAGAAGGCCTCGATATTCTTTTCGACCGCGACACGGCCGATGTAGACAAAGCGTGGCGCGGCAGTATCCAGCCGGTCACGCTCGCCGGGGCTGAACATCACGGTGTCGACCCCGCGACTCCACAACACCACATTACTGAAGCCGCGCTGACGCAGCGCCTGCCCCATGCTGCGCGTCGGCACCATCACCGCGCGGGCCGGCTGGTGAAAGCGGCGGATAAAGGCATAGCTGATAGCCAGTGGCAGGCGGATGCGTGCCTGCACGTATTCGGGGAAGCGGGTGTGATAAGCGGTGGTGAAGGGCTGATTGTGCTTGCGGCACCAGCGGCGTGCCGCCCAGCCCAGCGGGCCTTCGGTGGCGATATGTACGGCATGCGGTGCGAATGCTGCCAACCTGGCGGCCACCTTGCGGTATGGCAGCAGCGACAGGCGGATGTCGGGATAGGTCGGGCAGGGCAGGGTGAGGAAGCCGTCGCTGCTCGCCTGCTCGCCGCCCAGCGGGGTAATCAGCTCGACCTCATGACCAAAGCTGCGCAATTCGCGCACGGTTTCCAGCAGGGTACGAACCACGCCGTTGACTTGCGGCAGCCAGGCGTCGCTGACAATCATGATGCGCATGTTTGCTCCTCTTCGGTTTCGCTTGCAGCCTGCGGGGTGACGGCCGCTTGCGGCGCGTGCCAATGCACAATCTCGAGCCGGCCATCGTGGTGTTCGACCAGGGCGCTGAGGCTTTCCACCCAGTCGCCACAATTGCCGTACAGCATGTCGCCGCTGTAGCGCAATTCAGCCTTGTGAATGTGGCCGCAGATCACGCCGTCAAAACCGCGTGCGCGCGCCTCGGCCTGCAGCAGGCTTTCGAAGTCGCTGATAAAGCTGACGGCATTCTTGACCTTGTGCTTCAGATACTGCGACAGCGACCAGTAAGGTTGGCCGCAAAAGCGCCGCCAGCGATTGAGATGGCGATTCAGAAACAAGGTGAAGGTGTACAGGCTGTCGCCGACATAGGCGAGCCAGCGCGCGTGCTGCATCACGCCATCGAATTCGTCGCCATGCATGATCAGCAGACGCTTGCCATCGGCGCTCAGGTGCTCGGCCTCGCGGCGGATGGCGATGCCGCCGAAATCCAGCCCGCAGTACTGGCGGGCGGCCTCGTCATGGTTACCGGGGATGTAAACCACGCGCGTGCCCTTGCGCGCCTTGCGCAGCACTTTCTGCACTACGTCGTTATGGCTTTGCGGCCAGTAGAAGCCTTTTTTCAGTTGCCAGATATCGATAATGTCGCCAACCAGATACAGCTGCTCGCACTCGTGTTCGCGCAGGAATGCCAGCAGGTAGTCGGCCTGGCAGCCGCTGCTGCCCAGGTGGATATCAGACAGGAAAATGCTGCGATATTCGGCGATCATGCAGAGCTCCGGCCAGTATTTGTACCCAGTCTGGCGCGATTGCATGACAGCAAGATGAGTTGTCGATGAAGGCTGGATGACAGCTGAGCCATCGCGAGGCTTAAGCTGCCGTTAAGACATTGGTGTTGAAATGGTATCGAGCAGATATGCTTGCATACCATTTCAATAAGAATGCCGATGATGAAACTGCCCACCTGGCGCGCCGAATGGCTGGCCATTGCTCTGGCCGCCTTGCTGGTTGCGGCTTTCAATATCCCGTTCTGGCAGCGCATGCTGCAGATTCTGCAGCCGCTGGATGCGCGCGGTGTCGGCATGCTGGTGATGTCGGCCGTCTTTCTAACTGCCTTTCTGGCGCTGTTTATCCAGCTCTTGCTGTGGCCGCGCATCGGCAAACCACTGTTGATGCTGATCCTGCTGCTGTCGTCAGCCATCAGTTATTTCATGCTGCAATACGGCGTGATGGTGGATGTGAACATGTTCCGCAATGCGCTGCAGACCGACCCGGCCGAGGTGTGCGACCTGCTGTCGTTCAGGCTGCTGCTGACGGTGCTGCTGCTTGGCGGTGTGCCGTGCTGGCTGCTGTATCGCAGCGAGATCCGCTACCGGCCGTGGTGGCGCGAGCTGCTGGCGCGCGGCATTGCGCTGTTGCTGACCGGTGGCGTGCTGGTGGCGGTAGCACTGATTGCCTATCAGGATTTTGCCTCGCTGTTCCGCAATAACCGCGATCTGCGGTATGTGATCAATCCGGTCAATTACATCGGCGCTACCCAGTCGTATCTGAAGCGGGTATCGGCCAAGCCGCAACCTTTGCAGGTGATTGCTGCCGATGCCAAACAGGTCAGCCGCTGGCCGGCCGGCAGCAAGCCGCGCGTGCTGGTGCTGGTGGTGGGCGAGACCGCGCGTGCGGCCAACTTCGGCCTTAACGGTTATGCGCGGCAGACTACACCGCAGCTGGCCAAGGTCGCAGGCTTGCTCAATTACCCCGATGTCTGGTCTTGCGGTACCGAGACGGCGGTATCGGTGCCGTGCATGTTCTCCATCCAGCCGCGGGCGACGTTTGATGCTGACACGGCCAAGCAGCAGCAAAACCTGCTCGATGTCCTGCAGCGCAGCAAGGTGACGGTGAACTGGTGGGATAACAATTCTGGCTGCAAAGGCGTGTGCGCGCGGGTGCCGACCGAGATGCGCTACGAGCGCAAGGACGGGCCGTGGTGCACGGCCGACGAATGCTTTGATGAAGTGCTGCTGGATGGCCTGCCGCAAAGGTTGGCCGCAGCCCGCGCCGACGAGGTCATCGTGCTGCACCAGAAAGGCAGCCACGGCCCAGCGTATTACAAGCGTTATCCCCAGCAGTTCGCCCGCTTCCAGCCGGTGTGCCAGACCAGCGAGCTGCAAAAGTGCAGCAGCGCCGAAATCACCAATGCCTACGACAATACCGTGCTGTATACGGATCATTTCCTGAGCCGGGTGATTGCCAGTTTGCAGGCGCAAGACAAGGTGGCGGCCAGCATGCTGTACCTGTCTGACCATGGCGAGTCGTTGGGCGAGAACAATCTCTACCTGCACGGCACGCCCTATATGCTGGCACCCGATGTGCAGAAGCATATCCCGCTGGTAGCGTGGTTCTCGCCGGCGTGGCAGCAGGCGGCCAGGCTGGATATGACTTGCCTCGACAAATCGCGCCGACAGCGCTACAGCCAGGACCATCTGTTCCACAGTGTGCTGGGCCTGATGGACATTCATACAGCCAGCTATCAGCGCGAGCTCGACATGTTCGCCAGCTGCCGTCAGGGCTAAACCATGCAGGATGCCAAGTCGATGTCTTGCCGCCTCTATCTGCAACATGGGCTGTGGCTGCTGTTAAGCGGCGTGTTGTTCTGGTATCTGGAGACGCGTACCGGCATGGATGGCTGGTTCAGCAGCTGGTATTTCGATGCGAGCCTGCAGCGTTTTCCGTTGCAGGATGCCTGGTGGCTGGAGCTGCTGAATCACCGCCTGCTCAAGGACGGCATCATCCTGTTTTCACTATATCTGGCCTGGCGTGCCTGGCGGCAGCGCGATGGCCGGCTTGCGCTGACGGTTACCGCCATGCTGCTGGCCACGGCGCTGGTCAGCCTGTTGAAGAGCCAGAGCCTGCATGCCTGCCCGTGGGAGCTGCAAGCCTACGGCGGCACGGCGGAGTACTTTGCCTTGTTTGCCCACGCGCCAGCCAATACCGGCGAGGGGCGTTGCTTTCCGGGTGGCCACGCCAGCGGTGGCTTCAGTCTGATGTTGCTTTACTTTTACTACCAGCCACGTTGGCCGCAGCTGGCGCGCTACTGGCTGGCGGGCGGCTTGCTGCTGGGCATGTTGATGGGCTGGGGCCAGCTGATGCGTGGTGCGCATTTCCTGTCGCACAATCTGTGGAGCGGCTGGCTGGTGTGGCTGGCGGGCGTGCTGCTGTTTGCTGTCTATGACGGCTACCGCCAGCTTAAGCTTCGCCTAATCATGGCATAAGCATCACTTAAGCTTGGCAAGGTTAAATCCAGTTGTACCGCAAGCGTAAGCGGGATTTCTCCAAGGATGCATACCATGAAAAAACTGATTGCTGTTGCCCTGATCTCCGCCTTTGCCAGCAGCGTCGTGATGGCCAAAAACTACTGCCAGCCACAGCCGAAAGACAAATGGCAAAAAGAAGCCGACTTCAAGAAAACCCTCGAAGGCCAGGGCTACCAGATCAAGACTTTCAAGGTATCTGGCGATTGCTACGAGATTTACGGCAAGAACAAGGAGGGCAAGAAGGTCGAGATCTACTTTGACCCGGTAAACGGCAAGCCGGTAAAGAGCGAGATTGACGACTAAGTCAGGCCACGCGCTGACGCACCAGCAGACGACGGCGTGCCCGATGGCGGCGCGCCGTTTTTCATTCTCGGCCATCACGGGAGTTGATCATGAATGGACAGGTAATCCGGCAGCAGCAGGTCTGGGATGTACTGGTAAGGGTGCTGCACTGGAGTCTGGTGACCTGCGTTGCGGCCAACCTTTTGGTACTGGAAGAGGGCGAGGCGCCGCATCGCTGGGCAGGTTATGCCGCTTGTGGCGTGGTGCTGATTCGTCTGGTTTGGGGTTTTGTCGGCAGCCATCATGCGCGCTTTGCCAACTTTGTGCGCTCGCCGCGCGCTGCCTGGCTGCATCTGCAGCAGGTTTTGCAGGGGCGACATCAGTCCGAGCCTGGCCATAATCCGGCCGGAGCCCTGATGATGCTGTCGCTGCTGGCGCTGGTGTTGTCACTGGGGATCAGTGGTTATCTGATGGGTACCGATGCATTCTGGGGTGAAGAGTGGCTGGAAGAGGTACACGAGGCGCTGGCCAATACCCTGCAGGTGGCGGTGCTGCTGCATGTGCTGGCGGCCGTCGTCATGAGCCGCATCGAGCGGGTGAATCTGATCCATGCCATGATAAGCGGGGTCAAAGTCTGGCGCGGTACGGCGCCCAAGGAGTAAGGCATGCGCATCTTGCTGATCGAGGATGACCGGCAAATCGGCGATGGCCTGCAAGCCGGTTTGCAGGCGCTGGGTTTTGCCTGTGACTGGGTTGTCGATGGCAAGCTCGGGTTGGCCGCGATTACGGCGGCCAACTATGACGCAGTGGTGCTGGATCTCGGATTACCCGGCATGGACGGGCTGGAGATTCTGGCGCAATGGCGACGGCAGGGGCGGCGCGAGCCGGTGTTGCTGCTGACCGCACGCGATGCGGTGGATGACCGTATTCGCGGCCTCGATAGCGGTGCGGATGATTATCTGGTCAAGCCGTTCGCGCTGGGTGAAGTGGCCGCCAGATTGCGTGCGCTGCTGCGCCGTCAGCAGGGGACTGCGGCCAACCTGCTGGCACACGGCGCGGTCAGTCTGGACCCGGCAACCAAGCGGGTGTTGCTGGCCGGGCAAGAGGTATTGTTGAGCGCGCGCGAGATGGCGGTGCTGGAGGTGCTGCTGCGTAACAAGGGCCATATCGTCAGTCGCGAGCGTCTAGAAGAAAAACTGTACGACTGGGCGCACGAAGTCGAGAGCAATGCCATCGAGGTGCATATCCATCATTTGCGCAAGAAGCTGGGTAATGACTTCATCAAGACACGCCGCGGACTGGGTTACACACTGAATGACCTGGCCTGATTTTTTCCGTCACAGCCTGCGCGGCCAACTGTCACGGCTGCTCTTGCTGGTGGTCACGCCCTTGTGGCTGTTGGCGATGGTGCTGCTGTTGCTGATCTCGCGGCATGAGGTTTACGAGTTGTACGACGAGCAGCAACAGCTGTTTGCCGAGCAGCTCTACGCGGCCTTGCCGTCCTTGCGTGGTGAAATCGAAGACGACGAGGAGCTGCCGGCCTTCAAGCAGGCACTGGGCAAGCACATGCTGGTGGGTATGTGGCATGCCGACGGCCATCGTCTGCTGGGCGACGAGGAGGGCAAGACGCTATTGCCCAAGCCGCAGCAGACCGGCTACGCCAGCATCGATTTTCATGGCCAGCAATGGCGTGTTTATTACTTGCAGGGCGAACAGGGCAGTGTAGCGATTGCCCAGCAATATGCCGAACGCTGGGAGGTGATACGCGGGTTGGTGCTGACCCATGCCGTGATGTGGTTGCTGCTATTGCCATTGGCTTTGTTGGCGGTGTGGTGGGCAGTTGGCCGCGGGCTGTCACCGCTGACCGCCTTGCAGCAAACGCTGCTGGGCAAGACACCCGATGACAACACCGCCTTGCCGGAGCCGCAGCAACGCGAGCTCAAGCCGCTGGTGGCAGCACTCAACCGTTGGCAGGCACGGCTGCAGCAGGTCTTGCAACAGGAACGTCGCTTTACCGCCGATGCCGCGCATGAGTTGCGCAGCCCCTTGGCCGCGATTCGTGTACAGGCCGAGGTGGTGCAATTGGTGGATGACCCGGGCGCTCGCGAACACGCTTTGCAGCAATTACTGACCGGGGTAGACCGGGCCAGCAAGCTGATCCAGCAATTGCTGACGCTGTCGCGGCTGGACAGTCTGCAAGCGCAAAGCTTGCAGCCAGTAGATTGGCCATCCTTGCTGGCTGATTTGCAGGGCAGCCTGGCCGCAGAAGCGGTGAGAGCCGGTGCCGAGCTGCACTTCCCGCCGGCCGGGGCGTGCTGGCCTGTCAATCAGGGCGAGCCGGTGCTGTTGCAGTTGATGCTGCGTAACTTGCTGGAAAACGCCCTGCGTTATGGCGGCAAGCGGATCGAGCTCGCTTGTGACGAACAGGGCATTCATGTGCTGGATGACGGCCCGGGCCTGGCGGCGGATGAGCTGGCACGAGTACGCGAGCGGTTTTATCGTCCGGCCGGTCAGCAGGTACAAGGTAGCGGGTTGGGTTTGTCGATTGTCGAGCGGATTGCCGAGCTGCACGGCTTGCAATTGCAATTGGCCAACAGGCCTGATGATGGCTTGCAAGTCAGCCTGCAGCTGGTGCGCAGCGAGCGCACAAGGCGCTGAGTATTCAAGCCTTGTTGCAATAATGTTGCATTAATCTTCAAGATCGGACGGTAGGGCGTTCGTCATCAAATTATCCGCATGGCAAGCTTGCAAAGGCGTGCTTACAGCACTTCTGCGGTATTGTTAAAAAAACCACGGTAATCACTTTGCGTTTCTATAGCGTGCAAATGCCTGGCTGCTCTAAAGGAAAGCAGGCATAATGCCCAGTGCTATTTGAATGGCATTTTTATCGATGAAACAAGATCAGTTGTATCCATTTTGTTAAACAAGGTCTATTAACAAATAGAAGATTTGATTTAAGCATCGACTGTTTTGTCGTATCATTTTCATCAATTAATTGTGAATCGTCTGACGATTGCTGGCATTTCCATGTCGGATCTGAAGATTTCGTGGAAAGTCGAGTAAAGCGATGGATACACTGAAAGCCTTGATGGTGTTCATGACAACTGCCGAAAACGGCAGTTTTTCGGACGCTGCACGCAAGTTGGGTGTATCGCCTGCAGCCGTCAGCCAGAGTATCGCCAGGCTGGAACAGGAACTCGAAGTCCGCCTGTTCAACCGTACTACCCGCCAGTTGACGCTGACCGAAGATGGCCGCCGCTTTTATGCGCAGTGCCGTGGCCCGGTCAACAATCTTGATGCCGCCATCAACCAGCTGAAAGCCAGCCGCGACGAGCCGGCCGGTCATCTGCGCATCAGCCTGCCGAATGCTTTCGGTCGTCGTTTCATCCTGCCGCTGATGGAAGAATTCTGTGCCCGTTATCCGAAAATCCGCGTGTTTTTCGGGATGGACGACCATTTCAGCGATCTGATCGAGGATGGTTACGATGTCGGCGTGCGGGTAGGCATGATGCCGGACAGCCGCATGGTGGCGCGTCATCTTTCCCACATCCCGCAGTACGTGGTGGCCTCGCCTGATTACTGGGCCGAGCACGGCAAGCCGGCCAATCCGGAAGAGCTGTCTGCCCACGATTGCATCAACTTCCAGTTTCCGACCTCGGGCCGCTTGTACAAATGGGAATTCGAACGCAATGGCGAGCGCATCCCGCTGGAGGTAAACGGCACCTACACCGTCAACGATGTTGATGGCGTGCTGGAACTTGCGCGTCTGGGTCTGGGCGTGGCGCAGCTGCCAGGTCACGAGATTCTGGCCGATATCCGCAGCGGCAAGCTGGAAGCCGTGCTGACCGACTTTGTGTCGATGGAGCGCTCGATCTATATCTGCTTCCCGCACCGCGACCATATCGCGCCGCGTACCCGCGTGTTTGTCGACTTTGTGGTGGAAAAGCTGATCGATCACCCGGACATTATTGCTGACTTGCCTGGCCTCGATTTGTCGGCCAAGCGCGAGGCGATGAGCCAGCGTGATGGTGGCTGAGTCACTCGAAACGCGATAAGAAAAGCCCGCTGTTGCGGGCTTTTTTTGCAGTGCAATGTCTAATATATTAGACATTGTGTGCAATTTAATTTGATAATCGCTCATCCATGTTGGCCGCAAGACCGGCATAACACCCGCACCGACACATCAGGCAAGCGCTGCGCTTGGCGGCGACTGGCTCACTTCAGGGAGAACAGAACATGGCACAGACCATAGAACACACCGGCTCTTACTATGCCTATTCGGCCAACCCATCACCGCAGCGCGACAGCCTGCGTGGCAGCCATAGCGCCGATGTCTGCGTGATTGGCGCGGGCTATACCGGTCTGTCGACGGCGCTGCATCTGGCCGAGGCCGGTTATCAGGTCATTGTGCTGGAGTCGGCGCGCGTCGGCTGGGGGGCGTCGGGGCGCAATGGTGGCCAGATCGTCAACAGCTACAGCCGCGATATGGATGTGATCGAGGCGCGGCATGGCAAGGAAGCGGCGCGGCGGCTGGGGGAGATGGCTTTCGAGGGCGGTCGTATCATCCGCGAGCGTATCGCGCGTTACAACATCGCCTGTGATCTGAAAAACGGTAATGTGTTTGCCGCCTTTACCGCCAAGCAGCTGGACGAACTGGAAAGCAAAAAGCGGCTGTGGGAAAGCTATGGTCACACCGGGCTCGAGCTGATCGACAGCGACGGCATGGCCGATATCGTCAGCAGCCGGCAATACCACGGTGCCTTGCTGGATAACTGGGGTGGTCATCTGCACCCGCTGAATCTGGCGCTGGGCGAGGCGGCGGCATTCGAGTCACTGGGTGGCCGTATTTTCGAGCAATCGGCGGTCACGGCGGTCGAGCCGGGTTCTCCGGCGCGAGTGCGTACCGCGCAAGGTGAGGTCAGCGCGCGTTTCGTGGTGGTGGCCGGCAATGCCTATCTGGGCAATCTGATTCCGCAGCTGGCCGAGAAAACCCTGCCTTGCGGCACGCAAGTCGTCACCACCGAGGTGCTGGATGCCGAGCTCGCGCAAAGTCTGCTGCCGGGCGACCATTGTGTGGAAGATTGTAACTTTCTGCTTGATTACTACCGGCTGACGGCGGACAAGCGCCTGCTATACGGTGGCGGCACGGTGTATGGCGCGCGTGATCCGGGTGAAATCGAGAGTCTGGTTCGTCCCAAACTGCTGAAAACCTTCCCGCAGCTGGCCAAGGTGCGTATCGACTTTGCCTGGACCGGTAATTTCTCGCTGACGCTGTCACGGCTGCCGCAGGTTGGCCGCATTGGCGACAATATCTATTACTCGCAAGGTTGCAGTGGCCATGGTGTCACCTTTACCCATCTGTCCGGCCGCATCATGAGCGAGGCGATTCGCGGGCAAAGCGAACGTTTCGATGCCTTTGCCAAACTGCCGCATTACCCCTTCCCCGGCGGGCGGCTGTTCCGCGTGCCGATGCTGACCATGGGCGCGTGGTGGTATGGCGTGCGCGATCAGCTGGGGCTGTAAGCGGCGAGCCATCGGGTAAAACAAAAAACCTGCCAGCCGGCAGGTTTTTTGTTTTGCGGCGGCGTGAATGCGGGGTCAGAACGGCCATACCAGCTTGGTCTTGGCTACGGCAATCATATACAGGGGCATCGCCAGCGCGGCCAGCAACACCACGGCGCGATATGGCTTGCCGGCCAGCTTTTTCAGACCGATGAAACCAAGCACGATGTAAGCGATGAGCGCCACCAGCTTGGCTGCCAGCCAGGGCTGATTATGCGGCGACAGGCCGGCCATCACCGCAAGGCCGATGGCGGCGGCCAACAGCAGGCTGTCGATGATGTGCGGCGAGATGCGCAGGGCGGCGTGCTGCAGCGCCGTTGGCCGCAGATATGACAGCGCGGCGCGACAGGCAAACAGCAAGACCGAGAGATAGGCGAGCCCGGCGTGGGCGTGTTTCAGCGTCAGATAATCCATGGGGTTTCCTGTTGATCGGCAAGTCGGACGGCAGAATGCCGGTGGTACACTGGCGGCTTCCGAGTGATGCCAATATTCTGCCATGTCCTTGCAACTGTATCAGTCCAACCGGCTCGAAGCGCTGGGCATTCTGTACCGGCACCTGTCAGACCAGCCGCTGAGCGATCCGTTCGCCAGCGAGATCATCATGGTGCAAAGCCGTGGCATGGGTCGCTGGCTGACACTGCAGCTGGCGCGCGAGCGCGGCCTGGCGGCCAACCTTGAATTCGTGCTGCCGGCCGGCTTTGGCTGGCGGCTGATGCAAAAAGTGCTGCCGGGCCTGCCGCCGAAATCGGCCTTTGCGCCCGAGGTGCTGGTGTGGCAGCTGCATCAGCTGCTGCCGACGCTGCAGGGCGAGCCTTACGGCGCCATCGAGCACTATCTGCAAGGCGGCGAGCTCGCCTGTTTCGAGCTGGCCGGCAAGATCGCCGACATCTACGACCAGTACCTGGTGTTCCGCCCCGAATGGATACGCGCGTGGGAGGCCGGCCAGTTGCTGGATCTGGGCGTGGACGAGGCGTGGCAGGCGGCGCTGTGGCGCGAGCTGGTGGCGCGCATGCCCGGCCGCCACCGCGTGATGATGCTGGACGACTTTCTCGGCGGCTTGCGGCGCGAGCATCTGCCCGAGCGCGTGTCGGTGTTCGGCATCGCCACGCTGGCGCCGATGTATCTGGCACTGTTGCAGCGCATGGCCGAGCTGACCGAGGTGAATGTCTTCCTGCTCAACCCTTGCGAAGCCTACTGGGGCGATATCGTCGATGCACGTGGCCAGCTGAGGCTGTTCGAGCAGGGCGAAGTCGCCGATGGCGGCCATCCGTTGCTGGCCTCGCTGGGCAAGCAGGGGCGCGATTTCTTCGATACCCTGGCCGCCGGCAGTGCCGATCCGGTGTCGCTGTTCATGCCGCCTGAAGGCGACAGCCTGCTGGCGCGGCTGCAGCAGGACATGCTGAGCCTCAGCGCGCCTGCGGCCAATCCTGATCAGCCGCCGGATGACTCCATCGTCTGCCATATCGCGCACAGCCCGATGCGCGAGCTCGAAATCCTCAAGGATCAGCTGCTGACGATGTTGGCCGCAGACCCGACGCTGACGCCAGCCGATATCGCGGTGCTGACGCCTGACATCAACAGTTACGCACCGTATATCGAGGCAGTGTTCGCGCGGCGCGAGGACGGCGCGCCCTTCATCCCTTACAGCATTGCCGACCGCCGCGTGGCGCGCGAAGTGCCGTTGCTGACTACTTTTGCCGCCGTGCTGCAGCTGGCCGACTCGCGTTTCGAGGCCGATGCGCTGCTGGCGCTGCTCGATTGCCCGCAGCTGCTGGCGCGTTTCGGGCTGGAAGACGGCGATATCGCGCTGTTGACGCGCTGGGTGCGTGAAGCCGGCATCCGCTGGGGACGCGATGCTGCGCACAAGACGGCGCTGGGCCTGCCGGCCGAGCCAGCGCACAGTTGGCGCTGGGGGCTGGATCGCCTGTTGCTGGGCAGCATCCTGCCGGCGGCGCTGGCCGGTGATGATTACCCGCTGTTTGCCGGCCTGCTGCCGGACAATGCCGCCCACGGCCAGCTGGCAGAAAAACTCGCCGCCTTGGCCGCCCTGTTTGAATTGCTTGATGGCTTTGCCCGCGACTGGGCGCAGCCGGCCACGCCAGCCGGCTGGGCGTTGCGGCTGCGTAGTGCTATCGACAGCCTGCTGCTGATTGACGAGGCGGCCGAGCCGGCGCTGGCCAAACTGGCCGACATCCTCGCGGCGCTGGAAAACGACGCGGCGCTGGGCGGCTTTGACGGCGAAATCGGCCTGGCGGTGATTCGTGATCTGATCGTGCGCCAGCTGGAGCTGCCCTCCAGCGAGGGCTTTCTCAGCGGCGGCCTGACGTTCTGCGCCATGGTGCCGATGCGGGCGATTCCGTTTCGCGTGTTGTGCCTGATCGGCATGAATGACGGCGCTTACCCGCGGGACGAGCGGCCGGTGAGTTTTGATCTGGTGGCGCGCCACCCCAAGCGCGGCGACCGTTCGCGCCGTTTTGACGACCGTTACCTGTTTCTCGAAGCCTTGCTGTCGGCGCGCGAGAAGCTGTACCTGAGCTGGGTTGGCCGCAGCATCCGCAATGACGAGCCGCTGCCGCCGTCGCCACTGGTGGCCGAGCTGCTGGACGTGCTGGCGGCGATGAGCGGGCGCGACATCAGCGGCGAGATCAGCACCAGCCACCCGCTGCAGCCGTTTTCGCGCCGTTATTATGATGGCCGCCTGCCTTCGTTCGAGCCGCTGTGGGCGTCCGCGCTGGCCATCGATCATGTAGCGGCCAAGCCTTTTGCCAGTCGCTTGCCCTTGCCGCCGCCGACCATCATCACCGTGGCGGCCTTTCTGGCGTTCTGGCGCAATCCGCCGCGTGCCTGGCTGGCCAGTGCACTCGGCATCCGCCCATCGCGGCTGGACGAGGCGCTGCCGGTGCGCGAACCCTTCGAGCTGGATCGCGACAGCAGCCAGCAAATCCGCGAGGCGCTGGTGCTGGGGCGGCTGGCCGGCAAAAAACTCGGCCATATCGAGGCGCGGCTGGCGGGGCAGGGCCTGCTGCCGGATGCCGCGCTGGGTGAGGCCTGCCTGCAGCAGGAACGCGGCGCCAGTGCCCGTTTCGCCGCGCAACTGCCGGTGACCTTGTTGCGGCCAACCTTGCCACCGCAATGCCTGCGCCTGACATTCGATGGCGTCGAGCTGGTCGGCGAGCTGGCCGGCCTGCGCCCCGAGGGCTTGCTGCGCGTGGTGGCACGCAAGGCCTATGCGCCGGAGCAGATCGGCCTGTGGCTGGAGCATCTGCTGAGGTTGGCCGCAGACCTGCCCGGCGTGGCAAGCGACAGCCTGTTGTATGCCGAGGACGATGTTTACCGCTTTGATGCCAGCGATGCCGACGGCCGGCCGCTGGACGCGATGAGTCTGCTGGCACCGTGGGTTGCGCGTTTTATCCAGGGCCAGGCCGAGCCGCTGCCCTTTTTTGCGCGCACCTCGCTCGCCTATGCCAAGGCCGAGCTCGGCAAGGAAATGGCGGCCGCGCATAACGAATGGTCGCCCGATAACGATTACGGTCGCAGCCCGCAGCGCGACGAGGCGGCCAATCTGTTGGCCTTCCGCCATGCCGAGCCGCTGTCCGACCCGCTGTTTGTCCAGCTGGCCGAAACCCTGTTGCGTCCGATGACGGCGGCGCTGAAAGGCGGCCGCGATGACTGAGAACACTGCAAGCATGCAAGCTCTTGATGCCCTCAACTGCCCGCTGACGGGCGTGAACCTGATCGAAGCCTCGGCCGGCACAGGCAAAACCTGGACCATCGCCGCGCTGTATACGCGCTTGCTGCTGGAAACGCGGCCGGACGGCAGCCCGCCGCCGGCGCTCGATCGCATTCTGGTGGTTACCTATACCAAGGCCGCCACCGCCGAGCTGCGCGACCGCCTGCGCCGCCGCCTGGTGGCGCTGTCGCGGGTGCTGGATGGCGAGACGAGCGAGGACAGTTTTCTGCAGGCGCTGGCTGACAGGTTGGCCGCAGACAATCTGGCGCTGGCACGCGAACGGCTGCGTACCGCGATTACCGGTTTTGATGCGGCGGCGATCTACACCATTCACGGCTTCTGCCAGCGCATGCTTACAGATGCCGCTTTTGACAGCGGCCAGACCTTTGCCGCCGAGCTGGTGCATGACAATGCCGCCTTGCTGCAGCAGCTGACCGATGATTTCTGGCGGCGCAAGATCGTGGCCGAGCCGGCACTGGCGATGCTGCTGGCCGAGCTGGGCGAAACGCCCGAGCAATGGCTGGCCGAGGTCAGGCCGCATCTGGCCAAGCCCTATCTGCAATTGCCGCAGCTGGCCGAGCGCAATCTGCTGGCGGTGCGCCAGCGGCTGGAGCAGGCATGGCAGGCGCTGCAGGCCGAGCCGGAAACACTGCTGACGGGCGGTGCACTATTGCAAACGGCCAAGGGCCTGAAGCAGACCAGCCACAAGCCCGAGCAATGCCAGCGCAGCCTGCGCCTGCTGGCGCTGCTGTGCAGCAGCAATGCCTTGCCAGTGTTGGCCGGTGCCCAGATGAAGGAGCTGGCGCGGCTGCGCCAGAGCGTGCTCGACAAGGCGGTGAAAAAAGGCGAAAGCGCGCCCGTGCATCGGCTGTTTGCGCTGGTGGAAGACTGGCTGGCCGCCTGGGACGATTATGCGGAAGTGCTGCGCCGGCAGCTGTCGGCGCTGAAACTACAGCTGATCGAATGGATCAACGAGCAGTCGGCGCGGCAGCGGCGCGATACGCGCCAGCGTGGCTTTGACGATTTGCTGACCGATCTGGCGGCGGCGCTGGCCGACCCGCTCAGCGGGCCGCCACTGGCGGCAAGGTTGGCCGCCAGCTTCGATATCGCGCTGATTGACGAATTCCAGGATACCGACCCGCTGCAATACCGGATTTTCCGCCGCAGCTTTGTGGACGAGGGGCGCCCGGTGTTCATGGTGGGCGACCCGAAGCAGGCGATTTACAGTTTTCGCGGGGCCGATATCTTTGCCTATCTTGGCGCGCGCGATGATGCGCCGCCGGAAAAGCGTTACACCCTCGCCACCAACCGCCGCTCGCAAGCGCCGCTGGTGGCGGCGGTCAATCGCCTGTTTGCCCGTCGCCAGCCGTTTTTGCTGGACGGCATTGATTATCACCCGGTAGCGGCGGCACCGGCTGGCGGCACCAGATTGCTGCTGGACGACGGCGATGCCGCCTTCAATATTTTGCAGTTTCCGGCCAGCGACAGCGACAAGGCCATCAGCAAGACCGAGGCCGGGCAGGGCGCGGCCGAGGCGTGTGGCCACGAGATTGCGCGCTTGCTGACGCTGGCGCAGCAGGGCAAGGCGCAGCTGGAGAAAAACGGCGAGGCGCGCGCCTTGCGCGGCGGCGATATCGCGGTACTGGTGGCGACACACCGCCAGGGCGAGATGGTGCGCGAGGCCCTGGCCGCACGCGGCGTGACCGCGGTGGCGCTGAGCCAGCAAAGCGTGTTTGCCAGCCAGGAGGCGGCCGAGATGCGTTTGCTGCTGCGCGCCTGGGTCGAGCCGACTGCCGAAAACCGCCTGAAAGAATTGTGCGCCAGCGAGCTGATCGGGCTGGACGCGGCGGCCTTGCTGGCACAAAGCGAGGACGAGGCGCAGTGGGAGGCGCGGCTGGCGACCAACCTTGCCGATCACCACGGCTGGGCGCGGCAGGGTTTCATGCCGGCGTGGCGAGCCTTCATGGCGCGCGAGCAGCTGGCGCAACGCGTGTTGCCGCAGGCCGAGGGCGAGCGACGGCTGACCAATCTGGGCCATCTGGCTGAGCTGTTGCAGCAGGAAAGCCAGCAGCTGGCCGGGCAGGCACCGCTGTTGGCCTGGTTTGAAGCACAGCTGGCGGCGCAGACGGGTGGCGAAGAGGCGCTGTTGCGGCTGGAGAGCGATGCCGAGCTGGTGAAGATCGTCACCATCCACACCTCGAAAGGGTTGCAATACCCGCTGGTGTTCTGCCCCTTCCTGTGGGATGGCGCGCTGGAGCGGCGCGATACCGCTTTCTGGCGCTTGCGTGCCGATGGCGCGGCGCAGCTGTTGCCTGACGCGCTGCTGGGTGATTCCGAACGCGAACTGGCGCGCGGCGAGATGCTGGCCGAGAAGCTGCGTCTGTTGTATGTGGCGCTGACGCGCGCCGAGCACCGGCAATATGTGGTGTGGGGCCACGTCAAGGACATGCAGACCGCCGCGCTGTCGTGGCTGTGGCATGGCGAGTCGGCGGCCAACCTTGGCGAGCTGGCCGAGCTGAAACTCGACGATGCGACGATACGCCAGCAGCTGGAGGGCTTTGCGCGTGATCTGACAGCGGCGGTGGTATGCCGCGAGGTCGAGCTGGCGCGCAATAGCGTGCCGCAAGCGGCACAGGCGCAGTTTGTGCCGCAGCTGGCGACGATCAACCGGCCGCTGTACACGCCGTGGCGCATGGCCAGCTTTACCAGCCTGACGCGCGATTTGCATGGCCACGCGCCGGCGCTGGCCGAGCGACCGGATCACGATAGCGGCAGCCTGCTGCTGGCCAGCGACATCCTGCTGGACGAGCGCTTTGCCTTTCCGCGCGGCGCACGGGCCGGTACCTGTTTGCACGAGATGTTCGAGAATATCGACTTCAGCCAGCCGGAAGCTTGGCCGCAAGCGGTGGCGGCCAGCCTGCATCGCCATGGCTTTGCCGAGGACTGGCAGCCGGCGGCGCTGAGCATGTTGCAGGCGGCGATAAGGCATGAGCTGGCACCCGGCGTGCGGCTGGCCGAGGTGCGGCCGGCGGAGCGACTGGTAGAGATGGAATTCACCCTGCCGGCGGACGGGCTGGATGTGCCCAGGCTCAGGCGCATCCTGTGCGAGCCGGCGATGGGTCTTGCCGCACCCTTGCGCGCGGCTGCCGCCACGCTGGATTTCGAACGGGTACGCGGTTTCCTGAAAGGATTTATCGATCTGGTATTCCGCCGCGGTGAGGAGGTCTGGCTGGTTGATTACAAATCCAACCATCTGGGCGATGACTTCGCCGCTTACGATAAGGAGGCGCTGGCCGCCTCGATAGCGCGCGAGCACTACTATCTGCAGTACCTGATTTACGCGGTGGCGGTGCGGCGCTATCTGGCACAGCGCGGTGGCAGCCTGCGCCTGGCCGGCGTGGCGTATCTCTATCTGCGCGGTATTGATGGTGCGGGGCATGGCATCTGGCATGACCAGCCATCCGCAGCTTTGCTGGACGCACTGGATGAGCTGTTTGCCGTGCGCCGGTAAAAATACCGCGTAAAAACATTCAAGTCACAGGGGTTTGTGGACGATATCTAGGTATGAGGACTGCCAAGGCAAGTCTCTCGTATCCGGGAGGATGTCATCATGGATACCAGTAAGTGGTGTGAAGTATTGCGTCAACAGAGTGCCTATCACCAAGCGGCCGCAATGCTCAAGGCAATTGAAGAACACCGGCAGGCGATTGAACGCATCGAGAGCTCTTTGCAGAGCCTTGGCGAATTCGCCGAGCTGGCGCGGCTGGACCGGCGTCAGCTTCACCCACTGGATGGTGTCACCATGACTTTCCCGCCCGGGACGATGCCGACTTGACCGTTCGCATCAACTGAAAAAAGGGAGCCGCAATTTTGCGGCTCCCTTTTCATTTGGCTGGCGAGGCGTTTGTGCCAGGGTCACCTAATGGGGCGAACCTGGCGGGATGCTTATCCGCGCAGCAAGGAAATAACGCTCTGCGGCACGCTATTGGCCTGGGCAATGAGGCTGGTGGTGGATTGCTGCAAGACCTGGCCGCGGGTCAGCACCATTTTCTCGTAGGCAAAATCTGTGTCCATGATGCGGCTGCGGGCGGATTCCAGATTCTGGACATTGTCCATTCTGTCATTGATCAGGGTTTCGAAGCGGTTTTGCAGGGCACCGAATTCAGAGCGAGTCTGGGTTAGCGTATTGAGAGCCACATCCATGGCCGAAATGCTGGCCGAGGCCTGATGAAAGTTGCTGATATTGATCACGCCGGTGGCGGTCAGGTCGGCGCTAAAGCCCGCAAGGGTAGACAGCTCAATGCCGCTGGTGGTCAGTTGCGAGGGAGAGGCTGCGTCCCATCCGGTCTGAAGGGTAATGCCCTGGCCGCCAGAGAGCAGAGCCGTGCCATTGAAATGGGTCGTGGCAACGATACGCGACACTTCTTGTGTCAGCTGGTCGACTTCCTTTTGCAGCTGCGCGCGGTGATTATCCTGCAGGCTGCCATTGGCCGACTGTACGGCCAGCTCGCGGATGCGTTGCAGATTGCTGCTGAGCTGGCCAAGCGAGCTATCGACAGTCTGGGCAATGCTGATACCGTCGTTGAGCGCACGAACCCCCTGTCGATTACCGCGAATCTCCATGGTTAGCCGTTCATTGACGGCGAGTGCTGCGGCATCATCTGCGGCGCTATTGACCCTTTGGCCGCTGGTAAATCGCAATAGCGATTGCGATAGCTCCCGACCCTGGATACTCAGCTGGCGGGCCGCAAAGCCGGATGCGTAATTGTTGTGCAGGCTGATTTTCATTTTCTTGCTGACGGCACTTGAACGATGTTTCTATCGACATTTCTGTAAGTTCCTTTAACAGATGTTTTGGCAATCTCAACGGAAATCTATAGAGCATGATCTTTGCTCCAGAATTAATGTCATCGTGTTTGATACGCGGCATGGACAAGTAGCGGATTGTTGCGCCATGCTTTTCTGATCAAGGGCAATGCAAAGAAAAGAGTGTGAAATGTTCGAATCAGCAGAAATCAGCCACCAGATCGACAAGGCCAGTTACAAGGAAGAAGAGGCGTTGTTGCGCGAAGCCTTGCTGGATGTGCAGTACGAGCTGAAGCAGCGCGGCGAGTTTCCGCTGTTGTTGCTGATTCACGGCATGGATGGGGCTGGCCGCGGCGAGGTGCTGAACCAGATCAACGAATGGCTGGACCCGCGGCTGATTCACACCGCGGCATTTGATAACCCGAATGATGAGGCACGCGCCCGGCCGTGGATGTGGCGTTATTGGCGCGAGCTGCCGGCCAAGGGACGTATCGGCATGTTCTTCGGCTCTTACTACTCGGATGTGCTGTTTGATCAGGTTGATGACAAACTCGGCCGCGATGCCTTTGACAAGAAACTGTTCGATATCCTGCGCTTCGAGCGCATGCTGGCCAACGATGGCGTGCTGGTGCTGAAGTTCTGGCTGCATCTGGGCAAGGACGCGCAGAAGAAACGCTTCAAGAGTCTGGAAAAAGACCCGGCGACGGCCTGGCGGGTCAGCAGTACCGACTGGGAGCATTACAAGCAGTACGACCAGATCAAGGATGGTGCGGCGCACATGATGCGGCTCACCAATACCGCCTATGCGCCGTGGCTGGTGGTGAATGGTGAGGATGCCAACTTCCGCAGTCTCAGTGTTGGCCGCGCGATTCTGTCGGCGCTGAAGCAGCGGCTGGGGCTGGATCATGTCTGGCACCCGCGTGCTGATGCGGGCGCTATCCAGCCTCCGGTCGACAATCGCCTGTTGCTGGAATCGCTGGTGCTGGATCAGCCATTCGACAAGGACAGTTACCGCGAACAGCTGAGCAAGTTGCAGGGGCGCTTGTATCGCCTGACCCGGCAGGCCGAATTTGCCGGCCATTCACTGGTGCTGGTGTTTGAAGGCAATGATGCAGCGGGCAAGGGCGGTGCAATCCGCCGCATTACCCAGGCGCTGGATGCGCGCCAGTACCGCATTGTGCCGGTGGCGGCACCGAGTGAAGAAGAGCGCGCCCAGCCCTGGTTGTGGCGCTTCTGGCGTCAGGTACCAGGCAAGGGCAAGGTGACGGTATTTGACCGCAGCTGGTATGGCCGGGTACTGGTCGAGCGGGTCGAGGGCTTTGCCGACAAGGCCGACTGGATGCGTGCTTATTACGAGATCAATGATTTCGAGCACCAGCTGCATGAGAACGGTGCCATCGTGCTGAAATTCTGGCTGGCGATCAGTGCCGACGAGCAGCTGGCACGCTTCAAGCTGCGCGAGGAAACCGGCTTCAAGCGCTTCAAGATTACCGATGAAGACTGGCGCAACCGCGACAAGTGGGACGATTACAAGGTCGCGGTTTGCGACATGATAGACCGCACCAGCACCGCTTCGATTCCGTGGACGCTGGTGGCGGCCAACAACAAATACTATGCGCGCATCCGGATCCTGCAGACGGTCTGCGATGCGCTGGAAGCGAGACTGAGCAAGGCGTGAGTGTGGCAGCAGAATTAAAAGTGGCGAGCGCAGCTGATGCGGCCAACCCTGCGTCTTTTTATCCGGCGCAACTGGCGGGCTTGCTGCAGCGGCTGGATGCGCAGCATGGCGCAGCCTTGCGGCCGCTGCTGCAACGATTGTTGCAGGCGCTGGAGGCGGGCAATGTCTGTCTGCATGGTCTGAGTGATGAAGAGCTGGCCGTGCTGCGATCGTCGCCGCTGGTGGCGGCAGCCGGTGCCTATGCGCCGCTGATCCTCGAAAAACGGCGCTTGTATTTTGCGCGGCAATGGCTGGATGAGGTCGAGTTGGCCGCCGGCATTTTGCGGCTGGCTGCGGCAGCGCCAGATGAAGTGCCGAACGAGGCGCGCTTGGTCGAAGTCTTGCAGCAGCTGTTTGGTGCGGAAAACGGCCTCGATTGGCAACGCATGGCCGCAAAGCTGGCGCTGCAGCGCCGTTTCCTGACGATTTCCGGTGGCCCGGGTACCGGCAAAACCACCACTGTGGTGCGTTTGCTGGCGGCACTGGCAATGACATCGTCGCGGCCGCTGGTGATGGCCATGGCTGCGCCGACCGGCAAGGCGGCAGCGCGACTGACCGAGTCGGTGCGGGCCGCGCAAGCACGCATGGCCTTGTCCGCCACGCTGCAGGCAACGCTGCCGCAATCGGCACAAACCCTGCACCGCCTGATCGGCCTGATCCCCGGTGTCGCCCAGCCGAAATATCATGCGGCCAACCCCTTGCCGCTGGATGTGCTGGTGATTGACGAGGCCTCGATGATCGATCTGGGCCTGATGGCGCAAACCATCCGTGCGCTGCCGGCGCATGCCCGGCTGATTCTGCTGGGCGACAAGGATCAGTTGAGTTCTGTCGATGCCGGTGCGGTGCTGGCCGATATCTGCAGCCAGCAATGCTGGCGGACGGCGACGGCAAAAGATATTGCCGCGCTCGGTGGCGTATTGCCGGGGCGGATAGACGATAGCGCCACCCTGGCCGATAGCGTGGTCATACTCGGCAAGAGCCATCGCTTTGCTGCTGACTCGGGCATCGGGCAACTGGCACGGGCGGTGAATGGCGGTGAGGTTGCCGACGTTGCGGCGCTGCTTGCTGAGTCGCGCGCGGATCTGGCGCAGCAGGCGGCCTTGCCGACGGCGGCAGAGCTGATTGCGATGCGGCAAGCGTACTGGCAATGCGTGGCTGAAGACGAACCGTCGCCGGCTGCGATGTTCACGTCGTTTTCGCAGCTGATGCTGTTGGCCGCAGAACGTCATGTGGTGGCTGGTATTAATCGCCAGATCGAGACCGAGCTGGAGCGGCATGGCCGAAAGTCGCCCGAGCGCGACTGGTATGCCGGCCGGCCGGTGATGATCAGCGAGAACGACTACACCATCGGCTTGTTTAACGGTGACGTTGGTCTGACCGTGCGACAGGATAATCAATTGCGGGTGGTGTTTCCTACTGCGGATGGCGGCTGGCGTTATCTGTCACCGGCACGTCTGCCGCGTCATGAGACAGTTTTTGCGATGACAGTGCACAAGTCACAAGGCTCGGAGTTCGACACAGTGTGGCTGGCGTTGCCGGATGCGCCAAGCGCCATTCTGACGCGGGCGTTGCTGTACACCGCCATCACCCGCGCGCGCAGTACTTTCGTGCTGGCGGGCAACCCGGCAATACTGGCGGCAGGCGTCAAAAATGCCCCGCTTCGTCAATCGGGATTGGCGCAGCGATTGTGGAGCCGATGAGTCATTATCATCGCTGTGCCGCACGATATAAAATATTTACAACCAGTGCTTGACAGGGGGCAAGGTGCTGCCTATAATTCGCCTCACTTCTTCGGAAGCAACGGAGTGTAGCACAGCCCGGTAGTGCGCCTGCTTTGGGAGCAGGAGGTCCAAGGTTCGAATCCTTGTACTCCGACCAGTTAGCTGAAAGCCAGTAATCGCAAGATTACTGGCTTTTTCGCATTTCTACGATGCTTGCGAGTGCTCTCTGTTGTTTTGGCTGACTTATAGTGCAGTCAGGCAGCCTGCGCGGAGTCATCATGCTGGAAATCATCGGCTGGCCCTGGCAGGGCAATGCATTCATTCTCTTTGCCGTCTTGCTACTGGCTGGCGTACTGGTTGGGGCGGTAGTCAGCAAGACGCGTCATGTGCCGCGCATCAGCGGCTTTATCTTTGCGGGTGTCTTGCTGGGTCCCAGCGTCAGTGGTGTGCTGGATCACGAGTTGCTGCGAAATGCACAGCTGTTTGTTGATATCGCACTCGGCCTGATTCTTTACCGCCTGGGTTTGTTGCTCGATTTTCGCCAGACCTGGCATGTCTGGCAGGTTCGCTATGGTGCGGTGGGTGAGGCTGTGCTGACGCTGCTGGCCGTGTCCGGCCTGCTTTACTGGTTTGGCTTGGGCTGGCTCGAGTCCTTGCTGGCCGGGGCCATCGCGATTTCATCCTCTCCGGCCGTCTTGCTGATGGTGGCTGGCGAGCTTGGGGCCAAAGGGCCGGTGACCGAGCGTGCGCTAAGTCTGGTGGCACTCAATAATGCGCTGTCATTCATCCTGTTTGCTACTTTTCTGCCGCTGCTGCATGCCAATCAGGATGCCTCGTGGGCAGTCATTATTGGCCAGCCCCTGTATAGCTTGTGTGGTTCCCTGCTGTTGGGCGGGGTGCTGGCGTGCTTGCAGTCCTTGCTGCTGCGTTTTTGTGCACGCGAGAATGAGTTCTTTGCCTTGATGATTGCGATCATCATGCTGGGGCTTGGCGTGGCCAAGGCCTTGCATCTGTCACCGCTGATGGCTTTGCTGGCTTGCGGTGCTATCAGTCGTAACCTGCCGGCTGGCGGGCGCTTTGGTGATGTCGATTTTGGCCGTAGTGCCGAGCTGTTTTTTATTTTGTTATTCGTGATTGCCGGCGCGAACCTGCATCTGGCCGAGCTTGCCCACTACTGGTTGGCCGCAGTGCTGTTTGTGCTGGCGCGTAGCGTGGCCAAGTTGTCGAGTTCGGCCTTGATTGCCAGGCTGTCCGGGCTGGATGGGCGGCAGGGCTTGGGTTTGGGCTTGAGTCTGACGCCGATGGCGGGGTTGGCGATTGGTCTGGTGCAATCCTCAAGCCAGCTTTATCCGGGCTTTTCGGCAACGTTGTCGGCTATCGTGCTGGGGGCGATCGCGATTCTGGAGACAGTGGGGCCGCTGGCAACCGAGTTCGGTCTCAGGCATGCGCGTGAGGTGGATGGCAGTATCGAGCACTGAATAAAAAAGCCCGCCGGTTGGCGGGCTTTTTGCTGCGATGCTGCAGGCCTGAGTCGTGGTTTATTTTTCGACGAAGGCGCGCTCGATTGCGTAGTGGCCAGGCTCGCCCATGCGTGGTGATTCCTTGAAGCCCAGATCGTCGAGGATCTTGCAGGTGTCGTCCAGCATGGCCGGGCTGCCGCACAGCAGGGCGCGGTCGGTTTCCGGGTTCAGTTGCGGGATGCCCAGCTGCTTGGCCAGTTCGCCGTTGACGATCAGATCGGTCAGACGGCCCTGGTTGCGGAATGGCTCGCGGGTAACGGTTGGGTAGTAAACCAGCTTTTCGCGGATCATTTCACCCAGGAACTCGTGCTCGGCCAGTTCCTTGGTGATGTAGTCGTGGTAACCCAGCTCGTTCACCCAGCGCACGCCATGAATCAGGAAGATCTTGTCGTAGCGATCGTAGACTTCCGGGTCCTTGATGATGGACATGAACGGTGCAAGGCCGGTACCGGTGGCCAGCAGGAACAGGTGTTTGGCTTCCGGCAGCAGGTTGTCCTGCACCAGGGTGCCGGTCGGCTTGCCGGAGATAACGACCTTGTCGCCAGGCTGCAGGTGCTGCAGGCGCGAGGTCAGCGGGCCGTTCTGTACCTTGATGGAGTAGAACTCGAGGTGTTCTTCCCAGTTGGCACTGGCAACCGAGTAGGCGCGGATCAGTGGTTTGCCGTTGACTTCCAGACCGATCATCACGAACTGGCCGTTGATGAAACGCAGGCCCGGGTCGCGGGTGCAAGTGAAGCTGAACAGGGTGTCGTTCCAGTGATGGACGGACAGGACGGTTTCGGTGGAGAGAGTAGCCATGAGGTATCGTCTTATCAAACGGGCAAATTTCACGAAGCGCGTATTCTACCCCGAGTTCCAAATAACTGCTTGGATGTAAACGTTCTGTCTTTATTGCTTTTTGATTTATATCAGAATATATAATGATATAAATTCTCGAATGCAGTATTGGCGCGGCTTGTCGGCTTGTCTGACAGTATGTGTGGCAGGGGCGGATGTTGCCTTGCAGCAACAGGCGGTGCTCGTCAGGCGTCTTGCGATACCGGAGGTTGCGACATCATGTCGCATATGGCGCGAGTGGGGCTTGGGCTATAGTGGCTTTGACCCGAGTGCGTCGGGTTTGCGAACTGGACTGTCACCAGGCGAAGGCGTCTGGTGATTTTTTTGGCTGGCAGAAACAACAAAGCCCTGATCGCTGTGCGCTCAGGGCTTGTGTGTTTTGGTGGCGGGAGAAGGATTCGAACCTTCGAAGGCAGAGCCGTCAGATTTACAGTCTGATCCCTTTGACCGCTCGGGAATCCCGCCGTCCAAGAGCTGCGCATTCTAGACATGCATCATCTGATCGTCAAGCACTTTTCAGAATTATTTACAGGCTGCGGCGTTTTGTCACAGCCTGCCGTCTTCGGGGGCAGTGCTAGAATTGTGGCATGCTTGATTCCCTGAAAATGGCTGATGCGGCCAACCTTGGCGTGATGGCGCGTGCGCTGTCGCGCTTGCGCTTTGTGATGCTGGCTTTGGCCGTGCTGTGCCTGTTGCTGGCGGCAAGCTGGCAGTGGCAGCTGCCGTGGCTGTTACTTGCTCAGGCGCTGGTGATGCTGGGCTTGTGCAATGTCTTGTTGCCGCGCTCGCCATGGCGTGCCGATCAGCAGCTGTTTGCCGGCTTGCTGGCCGATATTGTGGTGCTGACCGAGCTGCTGGCTTTCAGCGGCGGTGCGGCCAACCCGCTGGCGTCGCTGTATCTGCCGCCTGTTCTCTTTGCAGCCTTGCTGCTGCCGGCACGGCAGACCTGGTGCCTGGCGCTGGCGAGCATGCTGGCCTATGCCTTGCTGTTTGTCTGGCATTTGCCGTGGCCGCTGGCGGGGGATGATGCGGCTTATGCTTTCCAGCTGCACCTGATCGGCATGTGGCTGACTTTTGCCGTCTCGGTCTTGCTGCTGACCTTGTTTGTATCGCGGCTGTCGCGCCAGGTGCGCCAGCAGGCAGAAGCCTTGCAGCAGGCGCGCGAATTGCAGCTGCGCGATGAACAGCTGGTTGCCATCGGCGTGCAGGCGGCTGGGGCCGCCCATCATCTGTCTACGCCGCTCAATACCCTGACGCTGCTGTGTGAGGAAATGCGTTTCGAGCAGCCGGATCACCCGGATCTGGTATTGATGGCGCAGCAGCTGCAGCTGTGTCGTAGCGCGCTGGCGAGTCTGAAGGCTGGGGTCGAGGTCGAGGCGACGGCTCAGCCCTTGTTTGGGCAGTTGGCCGCACGTTTGCAGGGCTGGCATGCTTCACGACCGGGTGTGGCCTTGCAACGCGCTTGTCCGGCCAGTGGTGGTCCGCTGATGCGGCTGGATCCACGCTTCTGGCCGGCGTTTTTCAACCTGCTCAATAATGCCGCCGAAGCTGGTGATGGCGTGGTCGAGCTTGATGTGGTGCTGACGCCCGCCAGGGTGGAGTGGCAGATCCGCAATCGCAGCGGCCGCCTGAGCGAGGCGCAACTGGCCCGCGCTGGCCTTGCGCCACTGGACAGCAGCAAACCGGCCGGCATGGGCATCGGCATGATGCTCAGTCACGCGACGTTATCGCATCTGGGCGGCGAGCTGCAATTGATCAATGAAGCGCAGGGCGGGGTGCTGGCGATCATCCGCATGCCCAGAGAGGATGGCGATGACCACGATACTGCTGATTGATGACGACGAGGCCTTTGCCGCCATGCTGGCGCGGGCGCTGACGCGGCGTGGCTTTGCGGTGAGTGTTGCCCATGATGCGGCCAGTGCCTTGCAGGCGATGTTGGCCGCACCGCAGATGGTGGTGCTGGATCTGAATCTGGCGGGCGAAAGTGGTTTGCGGTTGTTGCCGCAGCTGCGGGCGCTGTCTGCCGATAGCCGGATTCTGGTGCTGACCGGCTATGCGAGTATTGCGACGGCGGTGGATGCGGTGAAGCTGGGTGCCGTCAATTATCTGGCCAAGCCGGCCAGCGCTGATGACATCCTGCAGGCACTGGGTAATATTGCGGCCAACCCTGAGCAGGCGCTGCCTGACAGCACCATGTCGCTGCGCCGAGTCAGCTGGGAGCACCTGCAGCGCGTGCTGGCCGAGCACGGCGGCAATATCTCGGCGACGGCACGTGCACTCAATATGCATCGTCGTACCTTGCAACGCATGCTGGCCAAGCGGCCGGTGCGTGACTGAATACAATTACCCGTATGTCATTGATTTAATGCTGGACAAATTAGAGCAATTACCTTAAATTGTGCAGCGCACTCAAGCCGTAAGGTTTTTGTGGTGTTAGCCCCTCGAAGCATTCATCGGCCCCTCGCCGGTGTGTGTTTCTTCCTCGTGTTGGCCCCTGCGAAACCGTCAGGGGATTTTTTTTGCCTGTCGTTTTTGTTTTGCTTGCCCGATAAAAAAATGGCACCGCTTGCGCCGTGCCATTCCTGTCTGTTCTAGAGCCACTTTCCCGGATTCATGATGCCTTGCGGGTCCAGCCACGCCTTGCATTGCTGCATCAGCTTGAGCGCCAGCGGGTCCTTGTAATCCCTGATCCAGTCGCGCTTGAGCTGGCCGATGCCATGCTCGGCGGCAATCGTGCCCTGATACTGACTGACGAGGTCGTAGACGATGCGGTTGACAGCGGCCTCGTCGGCAAACAGCTGGCTGCTGTCGGCGCGGGTGTGGCTGATGTTGTAGTGCAGATTGCCATCGCCGGCATGGCCGAAAGCAATGATGCGCACGCCGGGGAAAGCCTGCTGCAAGGCCGCATCGCAGTCGGCGAGAAAGGCCGGAATCGCCGAAGTCGGCACGCCGATATCGTGCTTGATGCTGGGGCCGTCGCGTTTCTGGATGTCGGCCATCTGCTCGCGCAGCTGCCACAACTTTTGTCTTTCCTGCTCGTTTTTGGCCAGCACGCCGTCCTGCAAGTCAACCTCGGCCAGACAGTCCTGCAGCCGCTGTTGCAGCCCGGCCTCGTCTGCCTGATCCGACAGTTCGGCCAGCACCAGCCACGGTGCGGCAAACGGCAGCTGGCCGGGCTGGTATTGCTGCAGCAATTGCTGGCAGCTGGCCGACAGGATTTCGAAGCTGGTCAGCCGGTCGGCAAACTGCTGTTGCAGGCGATTCAGCAGCCTGATGGCGGCGGCCGCATCGCTCACGCCGAGCAAGGCCGTGGCATGCGCTTGTGGTAGCGCAAACAGCTTGAGGCTGGCGGCCGTAATCAGCCCCAGCTGGCCTTCGGCGCCGATAAACAGTTGCTTGAGGTCAAGCCCGCTGCTGTCCTTGCGCAGGGTTTTCAGCTGCTGCAACACCTGCCCATCGGGCAGCACCACTTCAAGCCCCAGTGTCAGCTCGCGCATGGTGCCGTAGCGCAGCACGGCCAGGCCGCCGGCATTGGTCGAAAGATTGCCGCCGATCTGGCAACTGCCTTCGCTGGCCAGCGACAGCGGGAACAGGCAGCCCGCCTGTACCGCGGCCTCTTGCACTTGCGCCAGTGTGCAGCCGGCCTCGACGGTGATGGCAAGGTTGGCCGCATCCACACTGCGGATGCGATTGAGCCGGCGCAGCGCAATCACCAGCTGGTGGCCGCTGTCGTCCGGCGTGGCCGCGCCACAGGTCGAGGTATTGCCGCCTTGCGGCACGATGGCGATGCGCTGATCTGCACACAGGCGCACCAGTGCGGCCACTTCGGCCGTGCTGGCCGGCAGGGCTACCGCCAGCGGCTTGCCGTGGTAGCGGCCGCGCCAGTCGTGGCTGTAGGGCTGCAGATCGGTATCAGAATGCAGAACGTTGGCCGCACCGCAGATGGCGGCAAGGCGGGCAAGGATTTCGGCGGGGGTGAATTCAGGCGTGGTCATGGTATTCGAGATCGACATCGGTATCGCAGCCTTGGTCTATCGCCAGATAGCGGCGGGCAAAACGGCGGAAGAGGCTGGCCGCCCAGCGCGGCAGCCAGCGCAAGTAGTGCTCGGGGCTGACAATCAGCCCGC
Organism: Vogesella lacus; assembly: GCF_979366295.1. NCBI lineage: Bacteria > Pseudomonadati > Pseudomonadota > Betaproteobacteria > Neisseriales > Chromobacteriaceae > Vogesella > Vogesella lacus. The sequence goes on along the minus strand of NZ_CEETQT010000009.1, from coordinate 88,791 downwards.
AACGGTAAACAGCCGCATCGGCCTGCCACTGCAAGGCCGGGCAGGCATCGCGGCGATGGCCAAGCAGGCTGCGCGACAGCGGGCAGGGCATGGCTGCACAGCACAGGCCGCAGCCATTACAGGGCTGGCCCTCGTCAGGCTTCAGCGGGGCAGCCTTTTGCAGCCAGATGATCTGCTTGTCAGCCGGCAACATGGTTGGCCGCACGCTCGGGTGCCATCAGCGCCGGCAGGCTTTCCCAGCGTGGCTGGGCGGCAATGGCGGCCAGCCAGCGGCAAATTGCCGGCCAGGCGGCCAACTCGATGCCGGCATCGCCAGCGAGGCCCAGATAGCCGCTGAGCGACAGATCGGCAATGCTGAGGCCGCCGGGCAGAATGAAATCACGCTGCTGTAGTTCCTGTTCGAGTACGGCCAGATCCGCCAGCACGCGTTCGGCCAGCCAGGCCTCGGTCTGTGCGCCGGCCGGCTCGAAACAGCGCGAGTAGCGCAGATTGGGCAGCGAAAAGCCGATGCGGTTGCTCTCCCATGCCAGCCATTCCTGACGCAGCTGGCGCTCGTGTGGCAGGCCGGGCAGCACGCCCATTTCATCGGCCAGCCAGCTCAGAATGGCGTTTGACTGCACCAGATTCAGCTCGCCGGCACGCAGCGCAGGCACTTCATCCCAGCGGCTGGTAGCACGGAAGTCGGCCGGACGCTCGGTGCGCGGCAGATGCAGGGAAACGTGGCGGTATTCGTGCGGGATGCCGGCCAGCACCAGCGCCAGCCGGACTTTGTAGCTATGGCCGGACAGGCGGTTGCCGTAAAGAATCAGCGGAGACATCGTAGACTTTCACTTGGCAGGATGCCTGCATGATACGTCGCGCTGAGGGCTTTGTCAGACAGGCAGCCAGCCGGCCGGCAGCCACTGCGCCGCCCAGCGCAGGATTTCGGCACCGGCCCACCACAGCAGGCCGACATAGATCCAGGCCAGCACCGTCATCAGATAACCGGCCAGCAACAGGCCACCATCGCGCACGCGCAGGCCGAGGGCCAGCAGCACCACCGCCATCGCCGGCACTACATTGTCGAAAGACACGATGGGCATTGGTGTCATCATGCTGCCACCGGCCAGCATCAGCATCACGCCGTTCAGATAGCGATAGCGCGGGCCGCTGAGAGCCAGCAGGCGCGGCTGGCTGAAGCGCGACAGCGAGGATGACACGCGGTGCAAGACCTTGTGTACCGCCTTGCCCAGCGTTGCCGGCAGCGGGCGACGGGCCAGCCACTGCGGCAGCGGAATCGGCCGCGCCAGCAGGGTAGACAGCGCCAGCAGCAGGCAGAAAGCCCCAACCGTGGTAGCCATGCCCGGAATCGCTACCGGCAGCATCAGCGGCAGCGCGAGCAAGGCCAGCCAGGTCAGCTGCTGGCGCGGGTGGCGGCCGATGGCCTCGCCAAGCGAGGTGTCGGCCAGCAGGTTGGCCGCGGCTGCAATGCGTAACCAGCTGCGGCGCGGGCTGTCAGAGCGATTCTTGATCATGGATTTTTCGCAAAGGAAAAAGCTACAGACCGGCAGTATGGCGGCTGGTTCAGCGCTGCCAGTAGGTTTTTACGTTAACAAATTCATACAGGCCGAATTCGGACAGCTCGCGACCATAGCCCGAAGCTTTTACCCCGCCGAAGGGCAGGCGCAAATCCGAGCTGGTATAGCGGTTGATATACACCGCGCCGGCACTGATCTGTTTGCCCAGCTGCCAGGCACGTTCGCTGTCGGCGCTGAAAATGCTGGCACCGAGGCCAAATGGCGTGTCATTGGCCAGGCGGATGGCATCGGCCTCGTTGCGGGCGCGCAGGATGCTGGCTACCGGGCCGAACACTTCCTCGTGATAGACACGACAACCGGCATGCACCTGATCCAGTACGGTGGCCGGGTAGAAGAAGCCGGCACCGGCTGGCATCTGGCCACCGCACAGCAGGCTGGCGCCCTGATTGAGCGCATCCAGTACCTGGCCGTGCAGCTGCTCGCGCAGGTCGGCGCGCGCCAGCGGGGCCAGCGTGGTGTCATCGGCCCAGGGTTGGCCGCAACGAAGCGCACGCGCATGTTCGACAAAGCGTGCGATGAAAGCATCGGCGATTTCAGGCACCACAATCATGCGCTTGGCGGCATTGCAGCTCTGGCCGGCATCGCGAAAGCGGGAGTGCGCGGCTTCGGCAGCGGCGGTGTCGATATCGGCATCGGCCAAGACAATGAAGGGATTGCTGCCGCCCAGTTCGAGCACGGTTTTTTTCAGATGGCGGCCGGCGGTAGCGGCAATCTGGCGACCGGTCGTGGTCGAGCCGGTAAACGCCACGGCATCACAGCCGCGAATCGCCTCCTCGACCTGTTCCGGGTCTATCCAGGCGATATCCAGCAAATCACCAAGGCCGGCTTCGCGTACACAGTCTTGCAGCAGCGCCGTGCATTGCGGCACCGATGGCGCAGGTTTGACCAGACAGGCATTGCCGGCCATCAGCGCCGGTACCGCAAAGCGCAGTACCTGCCACACCGGGTAGTTCCACGGCATGATGGCGATGACAAGGCCTAGCGGCTCGAAGGCTACGCCGCTGCGGCTGGCCTGGGTCGGAATGTCCTTGTCGGCCAGCAGGGTAGGGGCCAGGCCGGCGTAATAGCGAATCAGCTGTACCGATTTGTCGATCTCGGCCAGGCATTCGCGTTCCAGCTTGCCGACTTCCTGCGAGACCAGTCTGGCCAGCGCCTCGCGCCGGGCTGTCAGGGTGTTGGCCAGCCCCAGCAACTGCAGGGCGCGGCTGGCGCTGTCCTGCCTCGCCCAGACTTGCTGGGCGCTGCGCAAGGTGTGCAATTGTTGCTGGAGTTGTTCGGGATGGCTGGCCGCACGAGTGAAGCTCACTTCGCCGGTCGCCGGGTTACAGCTGGTAAACGCGGTCATGGGCGGTACAGAGACATATAGAAGGAATAAAGGCTACTGTATCAAATGCCGCCCGTATCGTCGCCTAGCTGCCGTGCACCATGCGGCCAACCTCGCTGCGGACGGTGTCCAGCAGCTGATTGGCGGCTTGCTCGCTGCCCCAGTAGCCGAGGCGGGCCAGACAGTCGGCAGCCACCAGTGCGGCATCACTCATGAACTGGCCGTTGATCAGGTGTTGTTCGACCTCAGCCAGCGGCATCAGGATATGTTCGGCCACTTCGCCATCCTGATTGCGCGGTACTTCAGCGGCATCCAGCCAGACATCAAACACATGCAGCCACTCGCGATGCAGGCCGCGTGCTACCGGACGTTCCGCCAGCAGCAGTGACTGTTGCGGCAGCAGCGCCAGCTTGCCGGCCGGAATGCCGGCTTCTTCCCAGGCTTCACGCTCCAGCGCGAGCTCGACCGACTCGCCGGCCGCAATGCCGCCGCCCATCAGATTATCCAGCCGGTTGGGCGCGACATTCTTGAACGGGCTGCGACGGCCTATCCACATGCGTACCTCGCCATCCGGCAGGCGTTGCAGGCCATTGAGGTGAACGGCGCGGCTGGTCAGGCCCAGCGTGCGGAACGCCGAGCGTTCCATCTCGAAACAGGGGGTGCCATCAGGCAGAAAGGCGGTGAACAGCTCGTTGCGCCAGCCATCAAACCAGCCGGCATCGTGCCAGCGTTTGGCGGCGGCTGCCAGAATGGCGCTGCGGCTGGCGAAGTCACCGTCTTCGAGTGCGTGCAGGGCGCCGTCGCGCTCGCTGAACAAGGCGGCCTCATGTTGCAGCAGGCGTTCACGCCACTGGGCGTTCACCCAGCCAAGCCGATGGCCAGCGAGAAACAAGGGGATGAATCCGGAACGGTCAAAGCGCACGATTTTGTCGAGCGCCATACTCACGGCCTGCACTTGCATGATGACTCCAGCCTATTTTCAGGAAGGCGACATCTTAACGGCCTTGTTTGTCCGCTCGCAAAAACCGCGACGAGATATCGGCTTGCAGCAAGTCAGGCGTTGCGCATAGCGCAACAATTATTAATATGCTGTAAGAGGTAGGCGAATGGAGTAAGGGCGATTTGATAAACCGCAAAGAGATGCAGGATAAAACAGGGGAGAATCGGCAGGATTTGGCGCACCCGACAGGGATCGAACCTGTGACCTTCAGCTTCGGAAACTGACACTCTATCCAACTGAGCTACGGGTGCCTTGGGAAAAAAGCAGGCGGATCATAGCGCAAACCCGCGCAAAGCGTCCAGCGCCAATTTGGCACTGCAAAAAAATGCTGTACGGGACTTGCCGCCTTTGCCTTGTGCAGGCCCTTTCCGTATAATTTCCCCAATTTTTGAATGACAATTTACAGCGAGGCTGGAATGAGTAATGAAACCAAAGCGCCAGGCCAGATTGTGTCCATTCTGGTTGGCATCGTTGTGCTGTTGGTCGCAGCCGTCTGGTTGCTGGCCAAGCTGGCGACCAGTGGCTTTGACGTAAATGCCGAGGTGATGACCAAGGAGGCTGTTGCTTCCCGTCTGAAGCCGGTTGGCGAATCCATCGCCAGCGACGCGCCTCCGGGCATGCGTACCGGCGAGCAGGTATACAAAGGTATCTGTATGTCCTGTCACGATGCCGGCCTTGCTGGTGCCCCTAAATTCGGTGATGCCGGTGCCTGGGCACCACGTATTGCCCAGGGCTGGGATACTCTGGTCAAGCATGCGACCGAAGGTTTCAACGCCATGCCAGCCAAGGGTGGTGCAGCAGACCTGACTGACGACGAGCTGAAGCGTGCGGTTGCCTATATGGGCAACGGTGCCGGCGGCAAGTTCACTGCGCCTGCAGTTGGTGGTGCCGAAGGTGGCGCTGCGGCTGATCCGGAAGTGGTGGGCAAGAAGGTTTACCAGAGCGTGTGCATGGCCTGTCACGACAGTGGCGCAGCTGGCGCGCCGAAGTTCGGCGACAAGGCTGCCTGGGCACCTCGCCTGCAGCCAGGCATCGACGAAGTCGTGAAGATCGCGACCAAAGGTCTGAACGCCATGCCGCCTAAAGGTGGTTTCTCCGGCTCTGACGAAGAGTTCCGTGCAGCGGTTGTTTACCTGACCAACTCGGCCAAGTAATTCGCTGTCAGCTGTGAAGAAAAAGCGCCGCATTGCGGCGCTTTTTCTTTGCCTGTGATTTGTCAGGGACAATGCTTTTTCAAGGTTGGCCGCATGCGGCCAACCTTGTTCATTCGGGCTTCTTGCTCTTGTCGCCCAGCATCGCCGTCAGGCTGGCCAGCCGGCTCTTGCCTTCGGTTTTGCTGACAATCGGCTCGGCACCCTTCTTGCCGAAATGGCGGATGTCATCGCCATTGATTTCATTGATAAAACGCGAGGGCTCGACAAACAGCCATTCACCGGCGCGGCGGCGTTTGACGCAATACGTCAGCGTCAGGCTCTTTTGCGCGCGGGTGATGCCGACATACATCAGCCGGCGTTCTTCTTCCACCATGCCGTTATCCACCGATTCGCTGTGCGGCAGGATGCCTTCCTCGCAGCCGACCAGAAACACATGCGGATACTCGAGGCCTTTGGAGGCATGCAGGGTGGACATGTGGATCGCATCTACCTCGCCCTCGTCACGGCCTTCCAGCATGGTGATCAGCGCGATCAGCTGGGTCAGCTGGATCAGGTTCTTGCCGTCCTCATTGCCTTTCTTCTGCAGCCACTGCACCAGCTCGAACACGTTTTTCCATTTGATTTCGGCCGCTTTCGGGCTGTCTTCGCTGTCGTATAACCAGGCCTCGAAGCCGATGGCTTTCAGCATTTCCATCAACAGCTCGCCCGGTGCCTCGCGCGTGGCACGGTATTCGAGGTTGACGATGAAGCGGCAGAAGTCTTCCAGCGGCTTCAGCTGGGCATCGCCAACCTGTACCCTAAAGCCCGGCTCGCTGGCGGCGGCAAACAGGCTTTTCTGCATCGCGGCGGCGGTACCGCCGAGCTTTTCCAGCGTGGCCGCGCCGACGCCGCGTTTGGGCGTGGTCAGCGCGCGGATGAAGGCCGGGTCGTCATCCGGGTTGGCAATCAGCCGCAGATAGGCAAGCACGTCCTTGATTTCCGGCTTGTCGAAAAAGCTCTGGCCGCCGGCCATCTGGTAGGGAATGCGCTGGCTGCGCAGCGCGCCTTCGAAAATGCGTGCCTGATAATTGCCGCGATAGAGAATCGCGTAATCCTTGAACTCGGTGCGATGCTCGAACTTGTGCGCCAGCAGGCGGCTGACCACCACATCGGCCTCGTGCTCCTCGTCCTTGCACATCACCGCGTGGATGGGCTCGCCCAGCCCCAGCTCGCTCCACAGCTGTTTCTCGAACAGCTTGGGATTGTTGGAGATCACCGAGTTGGCCGCACGCAGGATGCGCGCGGTCGAGCGGTAGTTTTGCTCCAGCTTGATCACTTTCAGCGCGGGGAAATCATGCTGCAGCAGGCGCAGGTTTTCCATATTGGCACCGCGCCAGGCGTAGATACTCTGGTCGTCATCCCCCACGGCGGTAAACAGGCCGCGCACGCCGGTCAGCAGTTTTACCAGCTGATACTGGCAGGTATTGGTGTCCTGATATTCGTCGATCAGGAGATAGCGCAAGCGCCCCTGCCATTTCAGCAGTACTTCGGGGTGCTGGCGGAACAGCGCCACCGGCAGGCGGATCAGATCGTCAAAATCCACCGCCTGATAGGCCATCAGCGTGTTCTGGTAAGCCTGATAGGTAGTCGCGCAGATGCGGTCGAATTCGTTGTCGGCCTGCAAGAGCGCACTGTCGGCGTCGATCAGATCGTTCTTCCACAAGGAAATGCGGCTCTGCACCTTGCGCACTTCGTCCTTGTGGGTGGTCTTGAGGATGTCGGAAACAATCTTGGCAGCGTCGTAGCTGTCGAGGATCGAAAACTGCGGCTTATAGCCCAGATGCGGCGCTTCCTGACGCAGGATCTGCATGCCCAGCGAGTGGAAGGTCGATACCGTGATGCCTTTGAGCTCGTGGCTGTCCATCAGCTTGCCAACGCGCTCCAGCATCTCGCGTGCCGCCTTGTTGGTAAAGGTGATGGCGGCGATGTGCTTGGCGCTGTAGCCGCATTCGCGGATCAGGTGGCTGATCTTCTGGGTAATCACCCGCGTCTTGCCGGAGCCGGCGCCGGCCAGCACCAGCAAGGGGCCATCGACATATTTGATGGCGTCGCGTTGCGGCGGATTTAGCTGCATCAGGGACATGGCTGTCGTCAATCATTCATTAACAGCTGGCATTGTAGGGCCTGTTGCGGCTTGCGGTCATGCACACAGGCCGTATCATGGCGGCAAGATCTGTCAGCCTTGCCAAGGTTGGCCGCAATCAGAACAGGATAATCATGGCTACGTATGCAATTGGGGATGTGCAGGGCTGCTTTACGCCGCTGATGGCGCTGTTGCGCCAGATCGGCTTTGACAAGGGCAAGGACACGCTGTGGTTTACCGGCGACCTCGTCAATCGCGGCCCGGAGTCGCTGCAGGTGCTGCGCTGGGTGTTCGAGCATCAGGACTGCGTGCAGACCGTGCTCGGTAATCATGATCTGCACTTGCTGGCGGTGTCCGAAGGCTATGGCAAGCTGCATGCCGACGACACCATCCAGCCGATTCTGGATGCCGGTGACGGCAAGATTCTGCTGGAATGGCTGCGCTGCCAGCCGATGATGATTCACGAGCAAGGCTATGCGATGGTGCATGCCGGCCTGCTGCCGGAGTGGAGCATCAAGAAGGCGCTGCGGCTGGCCGAGGAAGTCGAGGACGAGCTGTCGGGCAAACATCATCGCCAGTTCTTTGCCAAGCTGTACGGCAACAAGCCGCTGCGCTGGCAGGATGATCTTAAGGGCATGGATCGCCTGCGCATGATCGTCAATGTGATGACGCGCATGCGCTTCATCAATCGCGACGGCGAACTGGATCTGTCGTACAAGGGTGAGCGCGATGCCGCGCCGCCGCAGCTGTTGCCGTGGTTCGAGGCGGCCAACCGCAAGAGCATGGATACGCCCATCATCTGCGGCCACTGGTCGGCGCTGGGTCTGCATCTGACCGAAGACATCCTGTCTATCGACAGTGGCTGCCTGTGGGGCGGCAGCCTGACAGCGGTGCGGCTGGAAGATCGCGCCGTGTTCTCGCTGCCATGCGAGGCCTATCGCGAGATCATGCGCTGATTGCGGCTAGGTGGTTCGGCATGCAAAAACCCCGGCTTGCGGCCGGGGTTTTGCTTGTCTGACATTCGCGACTAGGGTTGGCCGCAAGGCTCAGGCCAGTTCTTTCGAGACTTCGCGGTTCAGGTGTGGCGCTTCGACAGCCAGACCATGGGCAATCGGTGTCGGGTTGGCGAGTTCGCGTGCCATCTGCTCGCTATCCAGCGATTTTTCCCACTTGGCAACTACTACGGTGGCCACGGCATTGCCGATCAGATTGGTAATCGCACGGGCTTCGGACATGAAGCGGTCGATACCCAGAATCAGCGCCAGACCGGCGACCGGGATTTCCGGCACCACCGCCAGCGTGGCAGCCAGAGTGATGAAGCCGGAGCCGGTGACGCCCGCTGCGCCTTTGGAGGTCAGCAGCAGCACGCCGAGAATGGTCAGCTCTTGCGTCAGGGTCAGGTCGATATTGCAGGCCTGGGCAATGAAGATCGCGGCCATGGTCAGGTAGATCGAGGTGCCGTCAAGATTGAAGGAGTAACCGGTCGGTACCACCAGACCCACTACCGGCTTGGCGCAGCCCAGCTGTTCCAGCTTGGCCATCAGGCGCGGCAGGGCGGATTCGGACGACGAAGTGCCCAGCACGATCAGCAGTTCTTCCTTGATGTAGCGGATCAGCTTCCACACGCTGAAGCCACAAGCGCGGGCAATCGAACCGAGCACCAGACCGACAAATACCACGCAAGTCAGATAGAAAGTGCCCATCAGCGAGGCCAGTTGCACCAGACTGGAAACACCGTATTTGCCAATGGTGAAGGCCATCGCGCCAAAGGCACCGATAGGTGCCAGCTTCATGATGAAGCCGATCATGGCAAACAGTACATGCGAGACTTTTTCAAAGAAGGCCAGTACCGGTTTGCCCTGTTCGCCCATCAGCGACAGGCCGGCACCAAACAGCACCGAGAACAGCAGCACCTGCAGGATCTCGCCATCGGCAAAGGCACCAACGGCGCTTTGCGGGATGATGTGCATCACGAAGTCGATGGTGCTCTGGTCGGCGGCTTTTTCGGTGTACTTGGCAATTGCGCCGGTATCGAGGGTGGCCGGGTCGATATTCATGCCGGCACCCGGCTGCACGTAATTCACTACCACGAGGCCGATGGCCAGCGCGAGGGTGGTGACCACTTCAAAGTACAGCAAGGCCTTGCCGCCGACGCGGCCAACCTTTTTCATGTCTTCCATGCCGGCAATGCCGACTACGATGGTGCAGAAGATGATAGGGGCAATCATCATCTTCACCAGCTTGATGAAGCCGTCACCCAGCGGTTTCAGTTTGGCACCGGTCTCCGGCATGAAGTGACCGAGCAGAACGCCCAGAATGATGGCGACGATGACCTGAAAATACAGGCTCTGGTAAAACCGCTTGTGTTGCATGACATGCTCCTTGTGCTGGCTGGTGTGACCTGCCTTTAAGATTTCTGTGCACATCATGCGAGCTGGCGAATGGCCGGAATATTGGGAATTTCCCGATTGGGGAAAGCCGCAATGCGGAAAGCCCTAATACTTTAATAAAAAATATTATGTCGCACTAATAAAAAATATTATGTCGCACTGCGCCAGGTGCGACCAGAGAGGGGGGCGTGGTGTCGTCGGGCTTAGCGAGCGTGCAGGATCTGGCTGATTTCCAGGAACGACTGCGCGCACAGGGTCTGGCGGCTTTGCTCGGCGGCATCAATAGGCGGCAGATAAGTGAGCTCGGCCACCATGCCGCGACAGGCCAGAATGGCGCGCACGCATTGCCAGAAGGTGACATCACCATCGTAGGCTGGTGCCGCACAGTAGTGGCCGCCCGGCGTCAGATAGCGGATGGCAATCGGCTGTACGGTGGCTGCGGCCAACCTTGCCGACTCGAACAGCGAGGCCTTGAACGGCAATAGCTGGCGGCCATTGCTGGTGGTTGCCTCGGGAAACACCGCCATACAGCCACCGTCTTTCAGTGCCTCGGCCAATTGCTCGTTGACGCGACTGGCATCGCGGCGATTGCTGCGGTCGATAAACAGTGTGCCGGCACTTTTCACCAGGAAACCGGCCAGCGGCCAGTCACGTAGCTCTTTCTTGGCAACAAAGCGCGATACGGTGACGCTGTTCAGCGCAAAGATATCCAGCCAGGAGATATGGTTGGCAACGATCAGGGTATTGGGCGGATAGATCAGGCCCGGCTCGCCGACGACTTTGACCTTGATCGCCAGAATATGCAGCAGCTGGCGTGACCAGCGTTGGGTGATCACCGCTTTCTCCGGCTGTGACAGCCGCGGGTACAGCCGCGCCACGGTGGCAATACCACGCAGGAGGTGCAGGGCAAGACGGGTCAGGCGCAGCGCGCGCACGGGCAGGGAGGTCGGTTTGCTCACGGTGATCTTCTGTGTTTCCGGCATCTGATGTTAGGTGTGGCTTGTTGCATGCAGTTTACCGCGGCTGGCAGTGCGGACAATAACAAGTGCTGCGTTGTCCTTGGCGGATTTCCTCGATCAGGCTGCCGCAGTCGTGGCAGGTCTCGCCGACGCGGCCATACACCTTGTAGCTTTGCTGGAAGTAGCCCGGCTTACCCTTGGCATCCATGAAGTCGCGCAGCGTGCTGCCACCCGCGGCAATCGCCCGCGTCAGCACGGCGCGGATTTCGGCGGCCAGACGCTGGCATTCCTCGCGGCTGAGGCTGGCAGCTGCCCGCGCCGGATGAATGCCGGCGTAGAACAGCGATTCATTGGCGTAGATATTGCCGACGCCGACCACCACGTGATTGTCCATGATCATGAGCTTGATCGCGCTTTGTTTGCTTCGCGAGGCCTGGTACAGCGTGTCGCCGTCAAAGCCGTTTTCCAGCGGCTCCGGCCCCAGTTTTTGCAAGAGCGGATGCAGCTCGGCCACGCCCGGCTGCCACAGGATGGCACCAAAGCGGCGCGGGTCGCGGTAGCGCAGGATGTGTTCGCCCAGGACGAAATCGGCATGGTCATGCTTTTCGGCCGGGGTGTCGGGCGCGACAAAGCGCAAGCTGCCCGACATGCCCAGATGAATCAGCAGGCTGCCGTGATCGAAATCGACCAGCAGATATTTGGCCCGCCGCCGGACGGCACGCACGCTGCGGCCAACCAGGTTGGCCGCAAGATCGGGCGGCACCTCCCAGCGCAGGCGAGGTTGGCGCACGGTGACGGACGCGATGGTCGCGTTTTCCAGTGTCGGGGCAAGGCCGCGGCGGGTGGTTTCCACCTCTGGCAGTTCGGGCATGCTGGCTTCCTCAATATGCGTGCATAAGCAGATGGCGTGTTATTCTACCCGCCTGAATTGACGTTTAGGCCCCGCATGAACGCACTTTCCCGCATGGCTAGCTTGCTGGCCCCGCTATTGCTGACCGCTTGCGCGACTGTCGGCAACTCCCCCCTTGATGGCAAGACTGTCTCGCAGGCTGCGACTCAGCCGGCTGCGGCGGAAGAGGCCGCTGCTGCGCCCGAGCCGGAGAATGATCCGAAGATCCCGCGTCAAGCGCTGACTGCCGAGTGGCTGTATGGCCTGCTGGCCGGCGAGATGGCCGCCCGTTATGGCGGCGCCTCGGTCGCGGCTGATACCTATCTGCAGCTGGCGCGTGAAACGCGCGACCCGCGTATTGCCAAGCGTGCCTCCGAGTTCGCCATGTTCTCGGGCAAGGTGAAAGAGGCGTCCGAAGCGCTGGGCCTGTGGGTGGAACTGGATCCTGACGCTGACGAGGCGCGCGAGCAATTGCTGATCGCCCTGCTGCGCAGCGGCAAGCTGGCTGACAGCAAGCTGCTGATCGAAAACATGCTGGAACGCCAGCCCAAACGCGCTGGTGCCTTGTTTGTTCAGCTGGCCAGATTGCTGGCGCGCCAGCCAGACAAACAGGCCGCGGCCAATATGCTTAGCGAGTTGGCCGCCAAATTCCCTGATTTGCCCGAGGCGCGTTTTGCCCACCTGGCGGTGGCGGCCGAGGCGAATGATCAGGCTGCCGTCAATGAAGAATTCTCCCGTCTTGCCCGGATTGCACCGGTGTGGGATTTGCCAGTGGTCTGGTATGCCGACCGTCTGCGTCGCAGCGACAGCGCGCAGGCTATCGGCTTTCTCGAGCAGCAGCTGGCGGCGCGCAAACAGGCCGGTATCGAGCCGCAGCTGATGCTGATTCGCTTGTATGCCGAACAGCAGCGCTACGCGGAGGCCGAGCAGCGTACTAATCTGGCGCTGCAGCGTTTTCCTAATCACGCCGATCTGCTGAATATGAGTGGCCTGCTGCATCTGCAGTTTGGCCGCTTTGCCAAGGCTCGTCAGACGCTGGAAGCATCGCTTGCGGCCAACTACAGCGACCCGGATGCGTTGCGCCTGACGTTGGGTCAGATCAACGAAGAATTGAAAGAACCGACGCTGGCGATGCAGTGGTACAAGCAGGTGCAGCCGGGTAATGAATATCTGCTGGCCCGTTTGCGCCTTGCCCAGCTGGAGGCCGAGGCGGGCAACTGGCAGCAGGCGATTGATGATCTCAAGCCGCTGGGCAGTGATGCGATCAGTGCTGGCAAGGTCGTTGCGACCCAGGTGCAGATTGCGCGCAAGCAGAATGACATCGAGCAGGGCCTCGCCTTGCTGGACGAGGCGCTGCAGCGTTATCCGCGCAGTGTGCAGATGCTGTATGACCGTTCGTTATTGCTCGAGCAGCAAGCGCGCATTGCCGATGCCGAGCGCGATTTGCGCTTGATCCTGCAGATCGAACCCGAGCATGGTCACGCGCTGAATGCGCTGGGTTATATGCTGACCGTGCATACCCAGCGTTACAAGGAAGCGCTGGTTTATATCGAGAAGGCGCACAAACAGCAGCCGGACGATGCCATGGTGCTCGATAGTCTGGGCTGGGTGTATTTCAAGCTGGGCAAGCTCGAGCAGGCACTCACTCACTTGCAGGCATCCTACAAGCGTCTGCAGGACCCGGAAATTGCCGCTCATCTGGGCGAAGTGCTGTGGCAACGCGGCCAACGTGACGAAGCGAAAAAGCTCTGGCAGGAAGGCTTGAAGAAAGACCCGCAACACAAGATCCTGCGTGAAACCATGCAGCGCTTGATGCCATGAAGAAATGGTTTTGGCTGGCAGTAGTGCTGGGTAGCCTGACGGCATGTTCGACTTTTCGTGAAGTCCGCGATGCACCAAAACCGCTGGCCAGTCAGGTGCAGGATCAGCCGTTTGCCGTTTCCGGCCGTCTGGCGGTGAATTACCAGGGCAAGGGGCATAACGCCGGTTTTGACTGGCAACACAAGCCCGAGCAGGACGCGATCATTTTCAAGACGCCGCTGGGCAATGCGGTTGCCAGCCTGCTGCGCGAGACTGGCGGGGTGTATCTGCAAGCTGACGGCCAGACCCGCTGGGCACCGGATGTGGAAACTCTGACCGAGCGCCAGCTAGGTTGGCCTTTGCCGCTGTCGGGTTTGATCTGGTGGGTGCGTGGCCATCCTGCTCCGCAAGCTGACTATCGTTACGATGCTGACGGCACGCTCTGGCAGCAGGGCTGGCAGATCAGGCTGTTTCGCGATGCCGAGCAGAAAAACCTGCCGCGTCGGCTCGAGCTGGTGCGTGATGATCTGACCATTCGCCTCGTACTGTCTGACTGGAAACAGTATCAACCTTTATCCGTATCTGATGTGACACCATGAACGACCCTGTATTTATCGCCTATCCGGCACCGGCCAAACTGAATCTGAATCTGCTGATTACCGGCAAGCGCGAGGATGGTTATCACTTGCTGGACAGTGACTTTCGCCTGATTGATCTGGCTGACACGGTCGAGCTGGCGGTACGCGAAGATGGACAGGTGGTCTTGCACAATCCTATCCCCGATGTGCCGTCCGAGCAGGATCTGACTGTGCGTGCGGCAAGACTGCTGCAGCCATACGCAGGGTTGGCCGCAGCGGGTGTCGATATCCGCCTGAGCAAGCGGATTCCGATGGGTGGTGGTCTGGGGGGCGGCTCGTCCGATGCCGCTACTGTACTGATGGCGCTTAATCGTCTGTGGGCCTGCAATCTTGCGCGCGAGCAATTGATGCAGCTTGGCGAGAAGCTGGGGGCCGATGTGCCTTTCTTCATTTTTGGTCGCAATGCACGAGTACAGGGCATAGGCGAACAAATGACGGCTATTGACTTGCCGGCTTCATGGTATGTGGTACTGCATCCAACAGTGCATGTGCCGACCGTAAAGGTTTTCAAAGAATTTTCACAAAAGGTGTTGACAGGGGAGTTGGCTTACTCCAAAATGCGAACCCTATCAACGACGACGCAAACGCAAAACGATTTGCAGAGTGTGGTTGAAAGAATGTATCCAGCGGTAAGTAAAGCATTGAATTCCCTGAAAAGTTGGGGTTCGCCGCTGATGACTGGCTCCGGTGCTTGTGTATTTCTGGAGTGCAGTACTGAATGTGAAGCTAGAACAGTATATCAGTCGTTGTCGTCAGAGTTTGTCGGGTTTGTAACAAGGGGCTTGTTGTTTCATCCGATGTTTGACGAGGCGGGATGTTAAGGGATACTGGGGAGTCGCCAAGCTGGTTAAGGCACCGGATTTTGATTCCGGCATGCGAAGGTTCGAATCCTTCCTCCTCAGCCACCACCCTGACAATTTAAAGAATACTGGGGAGTCGCCAAGTTGGTTAAGGCACCGGATTTTGATTCCGGCATGCGAAGGTTCGAATCCTTCCTCCTCAGCCAGGCTTACGAGAGTAAACCAAGAAAAAGCGTGTAAGTTTCCCTTACACGCTTTTTGTTTATCTACTGCATCAGGGCATTCTTTTATCATGGCTGCATACGATAGTTTGATGGTCTTCACCGGTACCGCGAATCCGGAACTGGCACAGAACGTGGTCAAGCACCTCGATATTTCGCTGGGTCGTGCCGATGTCGGCAAATTCAGTGATGGCGAAGTGGCGGTTGAACTGCTGGAAAACGTGCGTGGTCGCGATGTTTTCATTCTGCAGTCCACCTGTGCACCGACCAACGACAATCTGATGGAAATCCTGACCATGGCCGACGCGCTGAAGCGTGCATCGGCCGGTCGTATTACTGCGGCGATTCCGTATTTCGGTTATGCGCGTCAGGATCGTCGTCCACGTTCCGCCCGTGTGCCGATTACCGCCAAACTGGTTGCCAATATGCTGACCAGCGCCGGTATCGACCGCGTGCTGACCGTCGATCTGCATGCCGACCAGATCCAGGGCTTCTTCGATATGCCTGTGGATAACGTCTATGCAACCCCGGTGCTGCTGAAGGACATCAAGTCGCAGCGTATCGACGACCTGATCGTAGTCAGCCCGGACGTCGGTGGTGTGGTGCGTGCCCGTGCCGTTGCCAAAGCACTGAATACCGATCTGGCCATCATCGACAAGCGCCGCCCGAAGGCGAACGTTGCCGAAGTCATGAACATCATCGGTGAGGTTCAAGGCCGTACCTGCCTGATCGTCGATGACATGATCGACACTGCCAACACCCTGTGCAAAGCTGCCTCTGCCCTGAAGGAGCGTGGTGCGGAGCGTGTTCTGGCCTATGCTACCCACGCCGTGTTCTCCGGACAGGCTGTGGATCGCATCAACAATTCGGATATCGACGAAGTCGTGATCACCGACACCATTCCGTTGTCGGCAGCTGCCAAGCAAAGCCCGCGTATCCGCGTGGTTTCCATAGGCGGCCTGATCGCAGAAACACTGCGTCGTATCAACAATGAAGAGTCGGTTTCCTACCTCTTCAATGAAGACATGGTTTCGGCAGGATCCCTCCTGCCATGAGCGGTTCGGCTGGTCGCGGCCGGACTGTAGTTTAAACTGCCGCAAGGCAAATCGGAGTAATACACATGACTATCGAAGTTATCGCTACCAAGCGCGCTGTTGAAGGTACTGGTGCGAGCCGCCGCCTGCGTCGCGCTGGCCAGACCCCGGCTGTTGTTTACGGTGCAGGCAAAGAAGCCGTATCCATCACCCTGGATCACAACACCATGTACTACGCGCTGAAAAACGAAGCGTTCCACAACGAAGTTCTGGATCTGGTTATCGACGGCCAGAAAGAGCAAGTTAAAGTTGCTGACTTCCAGATGCACCCGTTCAAACAGCTGGTTCTGCACATCGACTTCGCTCGCGTGTAAGCCCCTGCTGACGTCATTGCCCAGGCATTGACGGCATGGCCCGTTGCAAGCTCTTGCCTGCAGCGGGCTTTTTTCATGTTGCTGGATCAGACCATGAGCACAATCCGCTTGATTGTCGGCCTGGGAAACCCTGGCCCCGAATACGAAAAGACCCGCCACAACGCCGGTTTCTGGCTGGTGGATGAATTGGCGTGGCAACACAAGGCCGCCTTGCGTGCCGAAAGCAAGTTCTTTGGAGAAGCCGCTCGAGCCACGTTGGCTGCAGGGGATTTGTGGCTGCTCAAGCCGATGACCTACATGAATCTGTCGGGTCAGGCGGTAGCCGCGCTCGCCAAGTTCTACAAGATTGCCCCTGAAGAAATCCTGGTCGTGCATGACGAACTGGATTTGCCACCTGGTGCGGCCCGCTTCAAGCAGGGTGGTGGCCATGGCGGTCATAACGGCCTGAAAGACATCATCGCGCGTCTTGGTTCACCAAACTTCTGGCGTTTGCGCATCGGCATCGGTCATCCGGGCGATCGCAATGAGGTTGCCAATTTCGTGCTGAAAAAAGCCCGCGCCGAAGAGCAGCAGGCAATTGATGATGTGATGGCCAAGGCGATGCAGGTATTGCCGCAGGCGATTGCCGGCGAGATGGCTATTGCAATGAAAAATCTGCATACCGTGGCGAAATAAACAATGACGGAACTGTTGCGATATCGGGCTGACATTGATGGCTTGCGTGCACTGGCAGTGCTTGGCGTGGTGCTGTTTCACATCGGTGTGCCGGGTTTCGCTGGCGGTTTTGTCGGTGTGGATTTGTTCTTTGCCATTTCGGGCTACCTGATTTCACGCCTGCTGCTGGTGGAGTTGCAAAATAGCGGCCGTGTGGATCTGGCTGCATTTTTTGCCCGACGGGTGCGTCGATTATTGCCGGCCTTGCTGTTCGTCCTGCTGGCAGTAATGCTGGTGGCACCGCTGGTCTTGTTTCCTGAGGAGTTACCGAGGCTGGGCAAGTCGGCGATGGCAGTGCCTTTGTTGTGGGCCAACCATCACTTCATGTCGCTAAGTGGTGGTTATTTTGACCCTGCAGTCGATCTGATGCCGCTGCTGCATACCTGGTCGCTATCGGTTGAAGAACAGTTCTATCTGTTGTGGCCGCTGCTATTTATGGCGCTGGCCAAGACTGGTCGCGCCATGCATCTGCAGACCAGGCTGTTGCTGGCGAGCTGGGCAATGGCAATCGCCTCTTTTGGCTATGGCCTGTATCTGCTGCAAAGCTCTCCGAGCCTTGCCTACTTTCTGATGCCAGCTCGTGCCTGGGAATTTGCGCTGGGTGCGATTGCCGGCTTATTGCCGGTGCCTGCCATGCTGATGCGCTGGCGACAGTGGCTTGCTGGCGCCAGTTTGCTTGTGTTGGGTTGGAGCCTGTTCAGTCTGGAGAAAAATGCCGATTTCCCCGGGTTTCTGGCTTTGCCACCGGTACTGGCCATTTCGGTGCTGATGTGGCTGGGTGGCGCAGCCAGCGGGAGCGGGATTTATCGGGGGCTAGGCTGGGGGCCTTTGCGCTGGCTGGGCAAACTTTCGTATAGCTGGTATCTGTGGCACTGGCCATTGCTGGCCTTGGGGCGGGTATGGCGTCTGGGAGAGCGTGATCTTGTTGCCGATGCTTTGCTGGGTGGGGCCTTGGCCTTGTTGCTGGCATGGCTGACTTATCATCTGATCGAGCAGCCGATTCGCCAGCGCCGGCCATGGGGATTTGCCCGTAGCCGCAGCAGCTTGTGGTTGGGGGGCGGCATGTCGCTAACGGTAGTGTTGCTGGCATCCGCTTGTGTCGAATACGGCAAATACGCGCAATCCCGACAGCCTGCGCTTGAGTTTCCGGGTAAATATCAGGCTGATCCGGCAAGATCTTGTCAGGCTGCCGAGGCTGATGGCCAGTTGGCCGCAGTCGACAAATGTACGGTTGGCCCTGCCGGGAAGGCGCCGGCGATCCTGTTATGGGGGGATTCGCATGCTGATCATTACAGCCCCTTGTTTGACCAGTATGGTGTTGCGGCCAACGTAGCAACCTTGCGGCGCGAGCGTGGCTCTTGCCCGCCATTGGCTGGTGTATATACCGTCAAGAAGGGGCGCAAGGAGTCGGGATGCGCCGCACACAGTGAGGCGGTACTACAGAGTCTGCCTGCTTTGCGTGCTGCCGGTTTGCAGGCGGTGGTCCTCAGTTCGCGCTGGGGTTTTTATCAGGGACGACAGCCGCTGGATCCGGGAACCTTCGACGCCATCGCGCTGCTGGACGCACAAAACCCGCAAGAAACATTGCGAGTCGGCGAGTCACCGCTGGATTTTGCCGGCTCCTTGCAAACCCTGCGTCTGGCGCTGGACAAGCAGCTTGGGCAGATGACAAGCCTAGGGCTGCGAGTGATGATCATCGCGCCATCGCCCGAGCTGCCGTATCTGGTGCCATCTTGTGTGCGTCGTCGTGGTGACGATGGCTGCAGTTACTCCCTTGCCCGAGTCGAGGCGAGGCGCGCCGAGGTAATGCAAGTGCTGACCGAGCTAGCCGCTAAATACTCTGGACAGGTACGTCTGATCGATCCTGTGCCCTTGCTATGCCAGGACGGGCTGTGCCGCAGCAGTCGAAACGGCATTTTGCTGTATAGCGACAGTGCGCATCTGACCTCGTTTGCCGCGCAGGCCATGCAGCCTGCCTGGCAGGCGAGTCTGGATTGGGCGGCTGGCCGGTAGTAGGCAAGTCCATGATATAATTATCCGATTCGTGCCGGGGGAATCCGGCCAACCCGAAAAGCAAGGAATTACAATGAGTCTGAAGTGCGGCATCGTCGGTCTGCCCAATGTTGGCAAGTCCACCCTGTTCAACGCCCTGACCAAGGCCGGTATCGAGGCCGCAAACTATCCGTTCTGCACCATCGAGCCTAACGTCGGCATCGTGGAAGTGCCGGATACCCGTCTGGATGAGCTGTCCAAGATTGTCAACCCGCAGAAAATCCAGCCAGCCATCGTCGAGTTCGTCGATATCGCTGGTCTGGTTGCTGGTGCCTCCAAAGGAGAAGGTCTGGGCAACCAGTTCCTGGCCAATATTCGCGAAACTGACGCTATCGTTAACGTAGTGCGCTGCTTCGAAGACGGCAATATTGTGCACGTGGCCGGCAAGGTCGACCCGATTGCCGATCTGGAAACCATCGGTACCGAGCTGGCGCTGGCCGACCTGTCTGCTGTGGAAAAGGCCATCATCCGCGAGAACAAGAAAGCCAAAGCCGGTGACAAGGACGCCATCAAGCTGGTTGCCCTGCTGGAAAAACTGCTGCCACACCTGAACGAAGGCAAGCCGGTACGCGCTTTCAAGCTGGATGACGAAGAAAAACTGGCGCTCAAGCCGCTGTGCCTGTTGACCATCAAGCCGGCGATGTATGTGGCCAACGTTGCCGAAGACGGCTTCGACAACAACCCGCATCTGGACAAACTCAAGGCACTGGCTGATGCCGAAGGCGCGCCGGTGGTTGCCCTGTGTGCCGCCATCGAAAGCGAAATCGCCGAGTTGGATGATGCCGACAAGGTCGAGTTCCTGTCGTCCATGGGGCTGGAAGAGCCGGGCCTTAATCGTCTGATCCGTGCCGGTTACAAGCTGCTGGGCCTGCAGACTTACTTCACCGCCGGTGTGAAAGAGGTGCGTGCCTGGACCGTGCGTGTTGGTGCGACTGCGCCACAAGCTGCCGGCGTGATCCACACCGATTTCGAGCGTGGTTTCATTCGTGCCCAGACCATTTCGTTTGCTGACTTCGTTCAGTACGGTGGCGAAGCCAAGGCCAAGGAAGCCGGCAAGATGCGTGCCGAAGGTAAAGACTACGTCGTGCAGGATGGCGATGTAATGAACTTCCTGTTCAACGTCTAAGCTGTTGTTGTTTTAAAACCAGCCCCAATGGTGATGCATTTTGCATTAACCTTCGGGGCTGTGTTGTTGCTGGAAAGCGATTAAATGTCCGGAAGCCCAAAAGTTGCCTTGGTCTGTGATTGGTTGCAGGTGTATGCCGGTGCCGAACGGGTTATCGAAGAGATCCTGCACTGTTATCCACAGGCCGAAGTATTTGCCGTTGTCGATTTTGTCGAGGAAAAAGACCGGCACTTTCTGCAAGGCAAGCCGGTGACGACGACATTTATCCAGAAGCTGCCATTTGCGGAAAAACTGTTCCGGCTCTACCTGCCGCTGATGCCGCTGGCGATGGAGCAATTGGACCTGACGCGATTCGATATCGTGATCTCGAGCAGTCATGCGGTGGCCAAGGGGGTCATCACCAGCCCTGACCAGATCCATGTCAGCTATGTTCACTCTCCGCTGCGCTATGCGTGGGATATGCAGTGGGAGTATGTGGGGGCCGGTTTTCTCAGTTACCTGAAGCGCTATCTCTTGTTTCGCATGCGTAACTGGGATGTCCGTAGTGCCAATGCTGTCGATGTGTTTGTGGCCAACTCCAATTTTATTGGCCGCCGGATCGAGAAATGCTACCGGCGAGATTCTCATACCGTTTATCCGCCGGTTTCGATTGATGCATTCTCGATGAGTAGCGAGAAGCAGGATTACTATGTGACCCTGTCGCGCCTTGTCCCTTACAAGCGCATCGATCTCATCGTCGAAAGTTTTGCCGCGATGCCGGACAAGCGCCTGCTGGTTATCGGTGACGGGCCGGAGCGGCAGCGGCTGGAAAATATGGCAACGCCGAATGTGACGATCCTGGGCTTCCAGGAGCATGCGGCGGTGTTGAGTCTGCTGCAGAATGCACGCGCCTTCATTTTTGCTTCGCTGGAAGACTTTGGTATTGCGCCGATCGAGGCGCAGGCCTGCGGTACGCCGGTGATTGCCTTTGGCAAGGGCGGGGCGATGGAAACGGTTTGCGGCTTGTCTTCCGAAAAACCGACCGGCGTATTCTTTGGCGAGCAGAACAGCGAAAGCCTGTGTCGTGCCGTTATGCAGTTTGAAGAAAATATCGACCGTTTTACTGCCGAGGCCTGCCGGCAAAATGCCGAACGTTTTTCGCGTGAGCATTTCCGCGAAAACTTCATGGCGCTTGTCGAGTCGACCTGGGCGAGATTCAAATTGAAACTTGGAAGTGAACATGCTTGAACTGGTATTGCCGGCACAGCAGCAGCAAGCTGTTCGCCGTCGCTGGCAGAACGGGACATTATTCCTGTTGTCGGATATTGCCGCTTTCATTGCCGCCTTCATGCTGGCGCTGTGGCTACTGATCTGGCGACTGGACTTGAGCTGGTTGCTAAGTGGCCGCTGGTGGCACGAGGTTGGCCGCAACCAGTTGTTCATGTTTGCCTGCTTTGCAGTGGCCATCGTTTTCCTGTTCTGGCGGCAAGGACACTACTCGGCACGCTCGACTTTCTGGGAGGAGTTTGCCCAGCAGTTGCGCATCGTGACCTTTATGGGAATTCTGAACGGTGCCGTGGTGATACTGGCTAATAGCCAGTTCTCCAAGACCATCTGGCTGGCCTCGTTTGGCAGTCTCTTGCTGACCTTGCCGCTATTGCGCGGCCTGACTCGTTACGCGCTGCAAAAGACCGGACATTGGTACCGCTCGGCAGTGATCATCGGTTGTGGTGAACTGGCACGCTCCACCTACCGCGCAATCAGCAGTGAAAGCAATCTGGGCTATCGTATCGAGGCTTTTATTGCGACGGATGGCAGCGCCATGCCTGAGAGCGCTTTGCCGAGGCCGGTGTGGCAACTCAATGCAGCCAAGCCTGCACAGTTGTTGGCGCTGTTGCCGGGCTGGCATGTGATTTATGCGGTTGAGCCTGAAGAAGAGCCTGCCTATCCGGGCTGGATGGCCGTGTTGTCACAGGGCTGCAAGAGCATGCATGTGGCACCGCCGGTATCGGAGCTGCCGATTGTTTCGATGCGGCCTTACCACTTTTTCAGCCATGACATCCTGATTCTGGGGCTGCGCAATAATCTGATGCAGCCGTTTCCGGCCTTGCTCAAGCGCGTCAGTGATTGCCTGATGGGCAGCCTGCTGTTGCTGGCTTTGTCGCCTTTGCTGTTATTGATCGCCGTCATGATCAAGATGGATGGCGAGCAGGTGCTGTTTGTCCAGCCGCGGCGAGGGCGTGATGGCAAGGCCTTTGGCTGTCTCAAGTTCCGCACCATGTATCACGATGCCGAGGCACGGCTGGAGAAGCTGATCGCCAGCGATCCGGCAGTGGCTGCCGAATGGCAGGCTTATCGCAAGCTCAAGAACGATCCGCGCATTACCCGCGCTGGCCGTCTCTTGCGCAAGACCAGCCTTGACGAATTGCCGCAGCTTTTCAATGTGATGCGTGGCGAGATGAGTCTGGTCGGGCCGCGACCACGCTTGATGGACGAGCCCAGCGACTATTACTACGAAGCGGTACGACCGGGTATTACCGGGCTCTGGCAGGTAAGTGGCCGTAATCATCTGCCGTACTCGCAAAGACTGCTGCTTGATGTCTGGTATGTGAAAAACTGGAATCTCTGGTATGACCTGGCGATTCTGATCAAGACCGCCAAAGTACTGGCGACACGGCACGGAGCTTACTGATGCGACTGGCTGATTTTTTCCGCCAGGAAGACAAGATAAAACATATTGTCATCAGTGCTGGTCTGGTTCTGCTGTTTTCCCTATTGCTGCCGCTGACATCGGTCATCATCCTGGTGATGCTGATCGGTACCGGCAAAGAATTGCTCGATAAATACTATTACAAGTCCGGTTTTTGCTGGTTTGACATGCTGGCAAATGTAGCGGGTTGTCTGCTGGGCTTGTTGCTGCTGGGAGTCTGGCACTTGCCAGCCTTGAGTGCGGCCTTGCCGGCCTTGTCATAATTTGCGGAGACGAATAGATGAAGTTTGCCACCAAGGCCATACACGCCGGTTACGATTATCACGGCCATCAGCGTGCGGTAATGCCGCCTATCTACCAGACTTCGGCATTTGCCCATAACGAAGTAGGCGAGTCGCTGGATTTTGCCTACGCACGAACCGGCACACCGACCCGCGCCGTGCTTGAGGCCAACCTTGCCGCACTAGAAGGTGCTGCGCATGGCCTTGCCTTTGCCAGCGGTATGGCGGCGATCGATGCCGTGTTGCGTGCGACTTTGCAGCCGGGTGATGAAGTCATTGCGGTGGCCGATCTTTATGGCGGCGCCTATCGTATTCTGACCAAAGTGATGGCGGCACAGGGCATTACCGTGACCTTTGCCGACCTTACAGATACCGCGAAGCTGGATGGCCTGATCAGCAGCAAGACACGTCTGTTGTGGCTGGAATCACCAACCAACCCGCTGCTGAATATGGTCGACATCGCCGCACTGTCTGCAACGGCGCGTCAGCATGGCGTCAAAACCGTGGTCGACAGCACCTTTGCCACGCCGTATCTGCAAAACCCGCTGGCTTTGGGGGCGGATATCGTGGTGCATTCGGCCACCAAATATCTGGGTGGTCATTCGGATGTCTTGCTCGGCCTCGTTGCCGTCAGTGACGACGCGCTCTTCAAGGCCATCAAGTTTGTGCAGAATGCCGCAGGTGCCGTTCCAGGCCCGCAGGACTGTTTCCTGACGCTGCGTGGTATCAAGACCTTGGCCCTGCGCATGGAGCGTCATTGCGACAACGCCGAGAAAGTAGCCGCCTGGCTGAATGATCATCCGGCGATCGAAAAGGTGTTCTATCCGGGCTTGCCCGAACATCCGGGTCATGAGCTGGCCAAGCAGCAGATGCGCCGTTTTGGTGGCATCGTCACCGTCTATCTGAAGGATGACAGCCGCGCAGCGGCCAGCCGTATTGCCGGCAAGCTGCAGCTATTCATGCTGGCCGAGTCGCTGGGCGGGGTGGAATCGCTGGTCAATCACAGCTACACCATGTCGCACGGTGGCATGCCGCCGGAGCAAAAAGCTGCGCTTGGCATTCGCGATGGTCAGTTGCGCCTGTCTGTCGGCATCGAAGATATCGACGATATTCTGGCGGATCTGGCGCAGGCACTGGCTGAATAAGCGCGTCTGATTTTTCGCCAAGGCAAAAGGCCACGCCGATACGGTGTGGCCTTTTGCTATGTATCTGCGGCCAACCGTTGCCGCAGACTGTTTACTTGAACATTGCTGCATTGGCGTCGATGGCGGCCTGACCACACTGTTCATCCAGATGACCGCCCGGCGCACCGCCAATACCGATGGCACCGATCACTTCGTTACCAGCCTTCAGCGGCAGGCCACCGCCCAGCAGCAGGAAGCCCGGGATATCGCTCAGGTTGGCCGCGCCGGGGTTCTTCTGGGCGTTTTCCATCATGGCCAGTGTGGCAGCCTTGGCTGAAGCCGAGGTATAGGCCTTGGCCTGACTGGCGGCAATCGTGTGGGCACCGGCATTGTCGGCACGCGCAAAGGCCTTCAGGTTACCGGCACGATCAACCACGCTGACGGCGACATTCCAGCCTTTGGCCTGGCACTGGGCAACCGCATCGGTAGCCAGCTTGTGTGCATCGGCCAGCGAAACATTGCGCTCGGTCAGAGGGGCGGCCTGCACCAGAGTGGCGCTGCCCAGCAGTAGGGTGGTAATCAGGGTGCGGATCATAGTGAGACTCCTGTGTGTTGTGGGGCGAGTGATGTCTGTATGGTAGGCAAACACGGCCCATCGCAACATTCGGTCGATTACGCCATGCTCTCCGTAGTCTTACGGAGGAATGACGGGCTGGCAGGGCAAGGGCACTTGTCGAAACACACAAGGATTGACCGCAACCGGGCTGCTGCATCTGGACTAGGTAGGATCGGGTTGGCTGGGACGAGCTTCGTCGCCCTCACGGCAACGGTGGCTGCTCCGGCAACAAGGCCAGGTAGTGGCGGATCAGCTGGGCGAGGGTATCGACCTCAAGCTTGCTGAACACATTGGCGCGATAGGTCTCGACCGTGCGGGGTGACAGGCCGAGTTCGCGCGCGATTTCCTTGTTGCTCAAACCATCGGCAATGCCATGCAGTACATCCAGCTCGCGGCCGGATAGCTTGGCGATGCGTTGCCGTGCGGCCTGGCTGGCGGCTTGCCGTTCACGGCTGGCGATGTGCTGACGCACGGCTTTTTGCACGCTGTCGAGAAATACATCATCGTCCACCGGCTTTTGCAGGAACTCGAAAGCCCCGTTCTTGAAGGCGCGCCGGCACAGGTCGACATTGCCATGGCCGGTCAGCATGATGACCGGCAAATCGCAGCCGACGAGGCGATCAAGCACATCCAGCCCGCTCATGCCAGGCATCCGGATATCCAGCACCAGACAGGCAATCTGCTCGCTGCTGTAGCTGGCAAGAAACTGCAGCGGATCGGTAAAGCCCTGACTGCGCAGGCCGACACTGCGCAGTAGCAGAGCCAGTGCTTCGCGCACGGCCTCATCGTCGTCCAGCAAATAAATCAGCGGGGATTGTGAGTCAGGATTCATGGTGCGGCAGGCTCCGTGGCATCGGCCAAAGGCAGGGTCAGAGTGAAGCAGGCGCCACCGGCTGGCAGGTTGGCCGCAGTCAGGCTGGCATGCATGCCATGAGCGAGTGTTTCGGCCAGGCTTAGCCCCAAGCCCAGGCCGCCTTCGCGGGTGGTAAAGAAGGGCTGGAACAGCTGCGGCAGCACCGTCTCGGCAATGCCGGGGCCATCATCACTGACGCACAATCGGTAATGTTTGCCTTGGCGGCTGCCGTGCAGGCGGATATGTCCACCGCCAGTGCCAAGGGCTTGCGCCGCGTTTTGCACCAGATTGTGCAGGATCTGCTCGAGCGCGACCGCATCGGCCATTACCTGGCAGTCCGGGACATCATCCAGCCAGCTGATGGCAATGCCCTTGGCTGCCAGTTCGTGTTGCTGCAGATCGAGCAGACTTTGCAATAGAGGTGCCAGCGGCATGGCCTTGATCTGGCCGGCGCCGGTCTGGCCGATCATATTACGCAGGCGGCCGACGATATCGGCAGCGCGCCGTGCCTGGCTTGCGCTGGTGTGCAGTGCATGGCGCACGCTGTCGCGCTCGTCTTCATCATCCAGTAATCGCTCAGCAGCCCGTACATTGGCCAGAATGGCCGTCAGTGGCTGATTGAGTTCGTGCGCCATGCCGGCTGCCATTTCACCCAGCGAACCCAGACGATGCTGGTGGGCGAGCCTGAGCTGTTCTTGCGCCAATTGTTGTTGACGCCTTGCCTGATGACGATGATGCCAGGTCAGCAAGCCAAGCGTGCTCAGCAGGGCCAAGAGCAGGCTTTGCCACCACGGCCAGTTGCTCAGCTGATAGCGCCCCTGGCTCTGGAAGGTGAAAGCCTGATCGCCTATCAGTAGCGGTTTTTGCAGCTCGAATGCATCCAGTGTCAGCAGCTTGGCCGCAGGTCGCGCCAGCAGCTGGCTCTGGCCTTGGGGTAACTGCAGGCTGACTTCGCCAAGCTCCGCAGGCCAGTCAGGTGTGGCCAGCCAGCGGCGTACATCAATCTGCATGGCCCAGCCGCCGGGATGAATCAGCCACAGCCGATGGCGTTCGGCAGGGCGGACTACAGTTTTGCCCTGCTGACGTGCCTGTTGCCAGTCGTGCCGCAGGGTGGGCGGCAGCCTGTTTGCCTCCTGTGGCAGGTAATGCAGTTGCTGCAGCTGCGGCATCACGCCCTGCAGGCCGGCCAGCAGATTGTGGCTGGCAGGCGGCACATTCAGCTGTGCCAATGTGGCGAGTACGGCCTCTTGCTGCGCGCTTTTCTGGCTGAGCAGGCGGTGGGCAATACTGCTGTCCTGACTGAAGCGAGCCTGCTGCGTCTGCCAGTCAGTGAGGCCGATCAGCAGATTGCCCAGCAGATTGGCGGCCAACCATAGCCAGATCAGGTGAAGGCGGGGACGGATCATCATGCCCCATTATTGCAGCAGAACGGCGAGCTGGCTTTCCGTAGCAGTACGGAGGCCAAGCCGGGGCCTCGCACAGCCTTGTTTGTCAGTCGGCTATGGGCTAGAAAACAAGTCAATCAATGCGGTTTGGAGGGCGTATGCAACACTGGTTTATCGCCCTGCTATGGTGCTGCTTGCCAGTGGCAGCACTGGCCGAAGCCCAGATGCGGGTTGTGACCGAAGACTCGCCGCCGATGGCCATGGTCAAGGATGGCAAATTGTCAGGACCGGCGCCACAATTTGTCAGCGAGTTGTTCCGTCGCAGCGGTATCACTAGCGAGCAGCAGACTTACCCTTGGGCGCGGGCTTATGCGATGGCGCTGAGCCAGCCGAATGTGGCGCTGTATTCGCTGGCCCGAACGCCCGAACGGGAAAGCCTGTTTTTCTGGGTAGGCGAGCTCTACCGCACGGATATCTCGTTTTACGCGCTGTCATCACGCAACGATCTCAAACTGCAGGCATTGCATGAGGCAAAAGACTTGCGCATAGGGGTGATCCGGCAGGATGTGCGGGTCGGTTGGCTGAAAAAGCAGGGCTTTGTCGAATGGCAACCCGGTATGGTTGGCGGACTGGATTATGCCGATAGCAGTGACAGCAATTATCGCAAACTGATGCGCGGGCTGATTGATCTGGTACCGGTATCGGATGCTGCCATCCAGGTTTACTGCGAAAAGGAAAACATCAGCTGCAAGCAGTTTCGCCGGGTGTTGCCATTGCCGCTGAGCATCGATCTTTATCTGGCCGTCAGCAAGGGCACCTCGCCGGTAACGGTCAGGCAGCTGCAGAAAACTTACCGCCAGATGGTAGAGGATGGCACGCTGGAACAGATCTTCAGCCCGATCCGGCAGCTGGACTGATGTCACACCACTGATAGCACTGCGGCCAACCTTGCAAAAGGTTGGCCGCAGTGCTGAAGACTAAGCGTTGAGGGTGCCTCAGGCTTTGACGCAATCCACGCAATACACCTTCCTGCCGTCGACTTCATGGCCGACGAGGCCGTGTACATCGGTCTCGAAGCCAGGCAGCTGGCGGTTGAAGGCCTGTACGAAGCGCAGGTAGTCGACGATGGTCTTGTTGAATACCTCGCCCGGAATCAACAGCGGGATGCCTGGCGGGTATGGCGTCAGCAGTACCGCGGTCACCCGGCCTTCCAGCTCGTCCACCGGCACGCGCTCGATCTCGCGGTGTGCCATCCTGGCAAAGGCATCACCCGGACGCATCGCCGGTGCCATTTCCGACAGATAGATTTCGGTGGTCAGGCGGGCGATGTTGTGTTCGCCGTACAGGCCGTGAATTCTCAGGCACAGGTCTTTCAGGCCGACGCGCTCGTACTGCGGGTACTTGGCGACGAATTCCGGCATCACGCGCCACAGCGGCTGGTTCTTGTCGAAGTCGTCCTTGAACTGCTGCAGCAGCGAGATCATGGTGTTCCAGCGGCCCTTGGTAATGCCGATGGTGAACATGATGAAGAAGCTGTACAGGCCGGTCTTTTCGACCACCACGCCGTGCTCGGTCAGGTACTTGGTGACGATGGCGGCCGGGATGCCCAGCTCTTCGAAGCTGCCGTCGAGTGCGAGGCCAGGGGTCAGGATGGTGGCCTTGATCGGGTCCAGCATATTGAAGCCGTCTTCGATGCCGGCAAAGCCGTGCCACTGGTCGTCAGCGCGCAGCGTCCAGTCGGCCGGATCGCAGATGCCGTCGTCCGACAGGGCATCCGGGCCCCAGACGCGGAACCACCAGTCATTGCCGTACTCTTCGTCCACCTTGCGCATGGCGCGGCGGAAGTCCAGCGCCTCCACCAGCGATTCTTCGACCAGCGCCTGGCCGCCGGGCTGCTCCATCATCGCGGCCGCCACATCGCAGCTGGCGATAATCGCGTACTGCGGGCTGGTCGAGGTGTGCATCAGATAGGCTTCGTTGAAGCTCATGGTATCGAGCTGACGATTCTGCGGGTCCTGCACCAGAATCTGAGAAGCTTGCGAGATGCCTGCCAGCAGTTTGTGGGTGGACTGGGTCGAGAAAATCATCGACTCCTTGCAGCGCGGACGGCCTTCGCCGATGGCGTGGAAGTCGCCGTAGAAATCGTGGAAGCTGGCGTGCGGCAGCCAGGCTTCGTCAAAGTGCAGGGTGTCGACTTCGCCATCCAGAATGCCCTTGATCTCCTCGACGTTGTACAGAATGCCGTCGTAGGTCGACTGGGTCAGTGTCAGGATGCGCGGTTTGGCGTTCGGGTTCTTGGCCAGCGCTTCGCGGGCGTAAGGGTTGGCCGCAATCTTGGCGCGGATGGATTCCAGCGAAAACTCGCTCTTCGGAATCGGGCCGATGATGCCGTAGTGGTTGCGCGTCGGCATCAGGAACACCGGAATCGCGCCGGTCATGATGATGGCGTGCAGGTTGGACTTATGGCAGTTGCGGTCCACCAGCACGATGTCGCCGGCAGCAACGGTGCTGTGCCACACGATCTTGTTACTGGTCGAGGTGCCGTTGGTGACGAAGAACAGATGGTCGCAGCTGAAGATACGGGCGGCGTTACGCTCGGAGGCGGCTACCGGGCCGGTGTGATCCAGCAACTGGCCCAGCTCGTCAACCGCATTGCACACGTCGGCGCGCAGCATGTTCTCACCAAAGAACTGGTGAAACATCTGGCCGACCGGCGACTTCAGGAAGGCCACGCCGCCGGAGTGCCCCGGGCAGTGCCAGCTGTAGGAGCCGTCGTAGGCGTAGTTCACCAGCGCACGGAAAAACGGCGGCGCCAGGCTGTCCAGATAGCTTTTCGCCTCGCGGATGATATGGCGCGCAACGAACTCGGGCGTGTCTTCATGCATGTGGATGAAGCCATGCAGCTCGCGCAAGATATCGTTCGGGATATGACGGGCAGTGCGCGTTTCACCGTACAGATAGACCGGAATATCCGGGTTGCGGCGACGGATTTCGGCCACAAAACCGTACAGGCCGCCCAGCGCAGTGCTGGCGCTGTCATCGGTCTGGAATTCTTCATCGTCGATCGACAGGATAAAGCCGGCGGCGCGGCTCTGCTGCTGGGCGAAGGAGGTCAGATCGCCATAGCTGGTGTAGCCGATAACGTCCATGCCTTCGGCCTTGATGGCGTCGGCCAGCTCACGGATGCCGGAGCCGCTGGTGTTCTCGGAACGGAAATCCTCGTCGATGATGACGATAGGAAAGTGAAAACGCATACCTGAGTCCTTGTTGCTGTTAACTCGGACACGTCAGGCTGCCGGCAGGCCAAATGGGCAGTGTGTGAACCTCGCCGGGTGCAAGGGCGGGCTCGGGCACCTGTAACGCCAATACTGGCCTTCACGGCTGGGCCGGAAGTGTCACTCGGTGCGCGTTGGGGCACAGTTCTGTACGTACGACGTGATGCCGCCGCCCTGGATGGCTGGCCTTGAGGCGCGATTGTTTAATCCGGCCAAGGCCGGAACAAAGGGGCGCTTTGCACCGCGGTCCGCACTGGGAGGCTCGCCTCCTTCACGTCTGCCGGCTTAGGGTGTTGTCGTCCGGGTGGCCTGGAAAAAGGTTGGCCGCAACGGAAAACACCTTCGAATAACCCAAGAAAGGGCGCATTGTAGCCGCATTGCAGCATCAGATGTTGACCATCTGATGACAGATTCTGCATTTTTTTATGGGCAGATTTTACGAGGATGCGACCTGATCATTCAGGATTGGTCGGTGGATTCGGCTTTATTGGTCTGATCGGCCTGTTTTCGCTTGTGACGATAGCGCCGCGCGTACAGACCGAGACTGCGCAGCAGCACGGCACTGCCGGCCATGGCCAAAAGTAGCATTAGCGGGATGGCCGCCAATTGCGGGAAGAAAAACAACAACACGGCACTGCCGAGCAAGACCAGCGCAATGGCGAGAAAGGCGCTGGCTTCGCTGCTTTCGACTGCCCGCGTGCCGCGCACGGCCGCCTCGACCACTTCACCGATGCGCACCGCCTGGCGTGCCGCGGCTGCGGCACCGGCGGCCGCCTGTTGCCGCACCGGCAGCCGCTTGGCGCGGCGGCGCTCTTTCAGCAAAGGTTGGCCGCGTCGCCCGCCCAGTACGACCTCGGTCGCATGTTCAAGATCCAGCAGGAAGCGCTGCTCCATTTGTGCGGCCAGGGTGTCATCCTCGATCGCCAGATCCAGCTCGCGGTTGGCCATCCAGCTTGACCAGTTGAGATTGGTCGAGCCGATACGTGCCCAGCGGCCATCGGCAACCGCAGTCTTGGCATGAATCATCGGGCCGTTCCACTCAAAAACGCGCACACCGGCCTCCAGCAAAGGGCGGTACAGGGTGCGCGATACGGTGGCAATCCATGGAATATCGCTGGAGCGCGGCACCAGCAGCCGCACATCCACGCCATCACGGGCGGCCTGCTGCAGTGCCGACAGATAGGCACCCGTGCCCATGAAGTAGGCATCGGTCAGCCACAGGCGCTGGCGGGCAAAGCCGGCAATCAGCAGGTCCAGCCGCATCAGATTGGCGGTAGCCGGTGTGGTGGCAATCAGCCGTGCTGATACCTCGCCGGCCTGTTCTGTACGGTAGGCAAGGGTCTCGGGTAGTGCCGCGCCGCTGTGTTGCCAGCTGTCGGCAAAGGCCGCGAGGCAGTCGGCCAGCAGGGGGCCGCGCAGTTGCAGGCCGGTATCGCGCCAGTCGGCCCAGTGGCTGCTGATGCAGAGTCCGCCGATAAAGGCGGTTTCGCCATCGATGACGATCAGCTTGCGATGATCCCGCCCCAGCAGGCGCAAGCCGCTGCCCAATCCGGGCGCCTGCCAGCTGCGCACCTCGGCGCCAGCCGCCTTCAGCGGGGCAAAAAAACGCAGCAGGTGTTCTTTCCAGCAGCCAAGCCAGTCATACAGCAAATACACCGCCACACCTTGGCGAGCCTTTTCGCACAGCAGATCGCGAAACTGCCGGCCCAGCTCGTCGTCGGCAAAGAGATACATCTCGATGAGTATGGACTCGCGGGCATTGTCGACTGCGGCCAACCAGCGCGGGAAGTTCTCTGCGGCATCAAACAGCAACTCGACCGCATTGCCGGCCACCAGGGGGGCGCCAGCCGAGCGCGCCAGCGCCTGTTCGGCTAGCTGACGGGATAAGGGCGTATGAGCGGCACTGCCTGACGGTGTCATTGTCATGATGATATTTGATTTGTATACATTCTACACTTCAGAGTGCAATCGGCTTTGGCAACATGCTGGTCGTATTTTTGAATGTTAGTGTCTCGATTACATAAACTGCTCATGCACAAAAATGGCAATTACGTTTGCGTAAACTTGATCTAAATCATTGAAATTAAACGGCTAATGCGATGCACAAAAAGCGGTTGCAGGTCAGCAATCTTGACCTTAGAATCGAAGACATTCGCTTCACATTATAATCAGGGACTTAGCATGAACAGACAGAGCTGGCTGGAGGGAACCCTCTACCGCCCGGATTTCGAACAGGACAGCTGTGGCTTCGGTTTGATCGCCCAGCTGGACGACAAACCTTCGCATTGGCTGGTACAAACTGCCATTTCTTCCCTGGCGAAACTGACTCACCGTGGCGCGGTGGCCGCGGATGGCAAGTCGGGTGACGGCTGTGGTTTGCTGTTCCGCAAGCCTGACGGCTTTTTGCGTGAAGTGGCCGCGGAAGCCGGTTTCTCGCTGAAGGCGAACTACGCGGCGGGTCTGGTGTTTTCCCATCCGCAAGATGGCGAGCGCAGCCGTAACCGCCTGAAAGAATTCCTCGAAAGCCAGGGGCTGGAAGTCGCCGGCTTCCGTGCGGTGCCTATCGATCTGGACGCCTGTGGCGAACAGGCAATGGCTTCCCTGCCAAGTTTTTATCAGGTGTTCGTCAACTGCCCGTTCGGCATGGACGAGCTGACTTTCCAGCGCCGCCTGTACATGGGCCGCCGTCAGGCTGAAAAAGCCAACAAGGCCGACGATCCATATTTCTATATCCCGACGTTGTCGCCACACACCCTGTCGTACAAGGGGCTGGTGACGCCGGACAATCTGGCCAAGTTCTATCTGGACCTGTCCGATCCGCGTTTCGAATCCAGTCTGTCGGTCTTCCATCAGCGTTTCTCGACCAATACCTGGCCGCAGTGGAAGCTGGCGCAGCCGTTCCGCTTCCTTGCGCATAACGGCGAGATCAACACCGTACAAGGTAACCGCAACTGGGCGCGTGCCCGCGAGCGCATCATGACCTCGCCGCACATCGATATGGACGCGATTCGTCCTATCGTGCAGACCGACGGTTCCGACTCGATGTCGCTGGACAATATGCTGGAAGGCCTGCTGATGGGTGGTATTCCACTGTTCCGCGCGCTGCGTCTGCTAGTGCCGCCGGCATGGCAGAACGTGGACTCCACCGACAAGGACCTGCGTGCCTTCTACGAATTCAACTCCATGCATATGGAGCCGTGGGATGGCCCGGCCGGCATCGTGCTGACCGATGGTCGCTACGCCGGCTGTATGCTGGATCGTAACGGTCTGCGTCCGGCGCGTTGGGTACTGACCAAGGACAATATCCTCACCATCGCCTCCGAAGTGGGCGTATGGGATTACAAGCCGGAAGACGTGGTGAAAAAAGGCCGCGTGAAGCCGGGTCAGCTGTTTGCCGCTGATCTGCAAACCGGTGAGATTCTGTATCCGGAAGACATCGATGCCCAACTGAAGTCGGCCAAACCTTATCGCCAGTGGATCAAGGATGCCGGTTCGCGTCTGGAGCTGTCGATCGAGGATGATGCCGGCCTCGAAGCCTGGCCGAAAGACCAGCTGCTGACCTTCCAGAAGCTGTACAACATCAGCTTTGAAGAGCGCGACCAAATCCTGCGTGTCCTGGCTGAAGATGGCCAGGAAGCTGTCGGCTCGATGGGGGATGACACCCCGATGGCGGTGTTGTCGCAAAAAGTGCGTTCGCCGTTCGACTATTTGCGCCAGCAGTTTGCCCAGGTCACCAACCCGCCG
Source organism: Vogesella lacus (assembly GCF_979366295.1). NCBI lineage: Bacteria > Pseudomonadati > Pseudomonadota > Betaproteobacteria > Neisseriales > Chromobacteriaceae > Vogesella > Vogesella lacus. Next base: position 54,650 of record NZ_CEETQT010000009.1, on the reverse strand, counting down.
ATCGACCCGATCCGCGAAGCGATCGTGATGTCGCTGAACACCGTATTCGGCCCCGAGCGCAATATGTTCGAGGAAACCGCCGAGCACGCCAAACGCCTCGAAGTGCGCAGCCCGGTGCTGTCGCGCGAGAAGTTCGTGCGCATCACCACCCGCACCGAGCCTTACCTGAAGGCGACCACCTTCGATCTGTGCTACGACCCGAGCGAAATCGCGCTGGAAGATGCGATCCGCAAGCTGTGCGCGCATGTGGTTGAGGCGGTACAGGAAGGCACCGTGATCGTGATCCTGTCCGATCGCACCATTGCGGCCAACCGTCTGCCTATTCATGCCTTGTTCGCCACCGGTGCCGTGCATCACGCGCTGATTGATGCCGGCCTGCGTTGCAAGTCAAATATTCTGGTTGAAACCGGTACCGTTCGCGACCCGCACCAGATGGCGGCGTTGATCGGTTACGGCGCGACGGCGGTGTATCCGTATCTGGCTTACCAGACCATTGTCGATCTGGTACAGACTGGCGACGTACACCTGCGCGTCAACGAAGCGCTGCAACACTACCGCAAGGGCATCAACAAGGGCCTGATGAAGGTGTTGTCGAAGATGGGCATCTCCACCATCGCTAGTTACCGTGGTGCGCAGTTGTTCGAAGGTATCGGCCTGCACGAAGATGTGGTGACGCTGTGTCTGAAGGGCACGGTGTCGCGTATTTCGGGTGCCGGTTTTGACGATTTCGAAGACGACCAGAAAAAACTGTCCAAACTCGCTTTCAACCCGATGCGTGCCGTCACGCAGGGTGGTCTGCTCAAGTACGTGCACGGCGAGGAATACCACGCCTACAACCCGGACGTGGTGCAGATGTTGCAGAAGGCGGTGCAGAACACCGATTACGACGCCTACAAGCAATACGCCGAGCTGGTGAACAGCCGTCCGGTCGCCATGTTCCGCGACCTGATGGAGATCAATCTCGATGGCATCACCCCGATCTCGATCGATGAAGTTGAGCCGGTAGAAAGCATTCTCAAGCGTTTCGACTCTGCCGGTATGTCGCTGGGCGCCTTGTCGCCGGAAGCGCACGAGGCGATGGCCACAGCGATGAACCGTCTGGGCGGCCGTTCCAACTCGGGTGAAGGCGGTGAAGATGCCTCACGTTACGGCACCGAGAAGATGTCCAAGATCAAGCAGGTGGCCTCTGGCCGCTTTGGCGTGACACCGCATTATCTGGTGAATGCCGAAGTGCTGCAGATCAAGGTGGCGCAAGGTGCCAAGCCGGGCGAAGGTGGCCAGCTGCCAGGTGACAAGGTGTCGCCGCTGATTGCCAAGCTGCGCTGCTCCAAGCCGGGCATCAGCCTGATTTCGCCGCCGCCGCATCACGACATCTACTCGATTGAAGATCTGGCCCAGCTGATTTTCGACCTCAAGCAGGTCAATCCGAAAGCGCTGGTGTCGGTAAAACTGGTAGCCGAGCCGGGTGTAGGCACGATTGCCGCCGGTGTGGCCAAGGCCTATGCCGACCTGATTACCATCTCCGGCTATGACGGTGGCACTGGTGCCTCGCCGCTGACTTCGGTGAAGTATGCCGGTAGCCCGTGGGAGCTGGGTCTGTCCGAGGCGCAGCAGGTGCTGCGTGCCAACGGTCTGCGCGGTCGCGTCCGCATGCAGACGGACGGCGGCCTGAAAACCGGTCTGGATGTGATCAAGGCGGCGATGATGGGGGCTGAAAGCTTCGGCTTCGGTACAGGCCCGATGATTGCGCTGGGTTGCAAATTCCTGCGTATCTGTCACCTGAACAATTGCGCCACCGGTGTGGCCACCCAGGAAGTGAAGCTGCGTTCCAAGTACTTCATCGGCTTGCCGGAAATGGTGATGAACTACTTCCTGTTCATCGCCCAGGAAACCCGCGAGTGGATGGCCAAGCTTGGCGCGCGCAATATGGAAGAGCTGATCGGCCGCATGGATTTGCTGACGCTGCGCGAAGGTGCGACCAGCAAGCAGCAGAAGCTGGATCTGGCCCCCTTGCTGTCGCTGGGTAGCGTGCCGGATAGCGTGCCGCGTTACTGCATCAGCGACTCCAACCCGTCCTTTGACAAGGCCGAGTTTGCGGAAGAGGTGCTGAAAGACGCGCTGCCAGCCATCAACAACAAGCAGATGCTGGAGCTGTCGTACAACATCGAAAACACCCATCGTTCGATCGGTGCGCGTCTGTCCGGTGAAATTGCCCGTGTGCATGGCGCTGCCGGTCTGCCATTCGGTTGCCTGAAGGTGAAGTTCAACGGTTCGGCCGGTCAAAGCTTTGGCGTGTGGAATGCGCCAGGCCTGCACCTCGAGCTGGAAGGCGATGCCAACGATTACGTCGGCAAGGGTATGGCTGGTGGCCGCGTGACCATCTACCCGCCAAAAGGTGCAGCTTACAAATCGTCCGAATCCATCATCGTCGGCAATACCTGCCTGTACGGTGCGACTGGCGGCCAGTTGTTTGCCGCAGGTGTAGCGGGTGAGCGTTTCGCGGTGCGTAACTCCGGTGCGCTGGCCGTGATCGAAGGTGCCGGTGACCATTGCTGCGAATACATGACTGGTGGCAGCGTGATTGTACTGGGCGAAACCGGTTACAACTTCGGTGCAGGTATGACTGGCGGTTTTGCCTTCGTCTACGACCGTGCCGAGCGTTTTGCCTACCGCTACAACAACGAGCTGGTGGACATCAATCTGATCAATGGCGAAGCGATGGGCATGTATCGCGCCTACCTGCTGGAAAAGATTGCCAAGCACGTCGAGCTGACCGGCTCCGAAACCGGCCGTGCCATGCTGGAGAACTTCGACGACTACGTCGACTACTTCTGGCTGGTGAAGCCGAAGGCCGCCAAGCTCGAGAGCCTGCTCAAAGACTGATAATGAATGGGTGGCCGGCGAGCCACCTGCAGACAAGGAATCACCACCGTTGCGGCCAACGTTGGCCGCAACGGTAGAGGAATGCAATCATGGGTGACGTTTTCCAGTTCATGAAACTCTCGCGCAACCCCGGCGACAAGGTTGAAGTCGCGGTGCGCAAGATCGAGTTCAAAGAGATTTACACGCCACTGCATGCAGTGGATGCCGGTGACCAGGCAGGTCGCTGCCTGTCCTGTGGCAACCCCTACTGCGAGTGGGAGTGCCCGGTGCACAACTACATCCCGAACTGGCTGAAGCTGGTGAAGGAGGGCAAGTTGTTTGAAGCTGCCGAGATGTCGCACAAGACTAACTCCTTGCCGGAAATCTGTGGCCGCGTCTGCCCGCAGGATCGCCTGTGTGAAGGTGCCTGCACGCTGGAGCAGGGCGGCTTTGGTGCCGTGACTATCGGTAGCGTCGAGAAATTTATTACCGACGAAGCCTACAAGGCGGGCTGGCGTCCGGACATGTCCAAGGTGATCTGGAGTGACAAGAAGGTTGCCATCATCGGCGCTGGCCCGGCAGGTCTCGCCTGTGCTGACGTACTGGTCCGCAACGGCGTGCGTCCGGTGGTGTTTGATCGTTACGAGGAAATCGGCGGTCTGCTGACTTTTGGTATACCCGAGTTCAAGCTGGAAAAAGCGGTGGTGAAGCGTCGCCGCGACATCATGGAAGGCATGGGCGTCGAGTTCCGCCTTAACACCGAAATCGGCCGTGACATCGAGATCGAAACTCTGCTGGAGCAGTACGATGCCGTGTTCATGGGCATGGGCGCCTACAAGTACATGAAGGGGGGGTTTGACGGCGAGAACCTGCCTGGCGTGCTGGAAGCGCTGCCTTTCCTGATCAACAACGTGCGTCAGTGCATGGAAACCCTGCCGGCAGGCGAGGCTGCCGTCTCAATGGCTGGCAAGCGCGTGGTAGTACTGGGTGGCGGTGATACCGCGATGGACTGCAACCGTACTTCGATCCGCCAGGGCGCGAAGAAAGTGATCTGCGCTTATCGCCGTGACGAAGCCAATATGCCGGGTTCCAAGCGCGAAGTGGCCAATGCTCGCGAAGAGGGTGTGGAATTCTTGTGGAATCGCCAGCCTATGGGCATCGAACAGGCCGCCGACGGCAGCCTGCGCCTGAAACTGGCTGAAACCCGTCTTGGCGCGCCGGATGCCAAAGGTCGCCGTAATGCCGAAATCGTGCCAGGTAGCGAAGAAGTGATCGAATGCGACCACGTCATCGTCGCCTTCGGTTTTCAGGCCGAAGCTGCCGACTGGTTTGAACGTCAGAATATCGGCGTTGCTGCAAATGGCAGAACGTTGGCCGCAGCAAATGGCGAGTTCAAATTCCAGACCAGCAATCCCAAGATCTTTGCCGGTGGTGACCAGGTACGTGGGGCTGATCTGGTAGTGAGGGCGGTATTTGAAGGCAGGCAGGCGGCGGAGGGGATGTTGGCTTATTTGCAGGTTTGGTAAATGTTATTATTTTGACAAAAATAACCCACCATCAGGTGGGTTATTTTTTTAAGTAATTATTATTTATTGGTAATTCTTTAAGGCATTTCTCATTTAATTTTTTTCGGTCACGGTCAAAAAACCAACCCCATTTGTTAAAGTATTTAATGGCTGACACAATGTGGTATGCAAGTAATTTTTTATTGTGGTATGAGCCCTTGTTGAATTCATGAAATACTGTAGCTGATGGTAAGTACAGATTCCCATACTTGCTTGCAAAGCGTCTGGAGAGGTCAAGATCCTCCATATACATGAAAAAACGTTCATCAAAACCATCCAGGTCAATAAGTGCCTTGGATTTGCAAAACATAAAACAACCAGAAAGATATGGTGAAAAGAATGACTGGTCAAAATCAGCATGTCTAAGGAGGAAGGCTTGGTCGGTCCATCTCGCAAGATTTGGTAGAAAGCGCCTAAAGAATAGGGTGATTGGTGATGGGAGCAGTTTACATAATTCTTGGTTACTGCCATCTGGATAGACTATCCTTGGCATAAATAGTGCTGCAGCACTCTTTTCTGCATCATCAATCATTATTTTTACTGTATTTTTTTCAAAATAAACATCGGGGTTGCATATCAAGAAATAGTCTGACTCTGCAGAAAACTGTCTAATGGCAAGATTGTGCGCACATCCAAAGCCGATGTTTTTTCTTGAGGAAATATAACTTATACGAGTGTCTGATATTTCACTCGCCCAAAGCGCACCACCATTATCGATCAGAACAATTCTTTTAATTTCTGGTTGATTTAATAGTGAGGTAAGTGTCTTCTTCAGGTCTGAGTGGCTATGTTGAAACAAGACAATTGATGCAGTTACTGTATTGCTTTTCATCGTATTGGTCCCAGCTTGCCTCGTATCCCATCAATAAATCCACGTAGCATCATCTTTATATCATCTGTTTTATGGTCAGATAATAGTATCATTCCTAGGAAGTATCTTGTAATCCTTCGGATTAAGTGCATACGATGCCTTTTTTCATCTAATAATTTACCTCGAATGGAAAGATGAATTCCATTTCGAATGTAGAAATAGTTTCTAACGGGGGAGTGAATTGTATAAATGCCATTAAATAGTTTTTTTGACTTGTCACCTAGTTGATGTTCAATATGGACATTGAATGTTCCGTAAATTGAGTAACCATTTTTGATAGCTCGCCAGCACCATTCAAGATCAACCCAATCAATAAAGAGGTCGGAATTCATCATGCCAACTTCAGCTATTGACTTTGTTGGTATCAACATCCCTGATGCAATTATCTGTGATGCTTTGATTGTGCCTCTGTTTTGCGTGGTTTTACTTATGGATCCATTTTGATAATTAATAAAGAATGGCTTTAATTCAGGGGCATTGGTATTCTGGTAAGCGGGACCAATGGCCGCAATTTTTTCACCAGTAGCTTCTAGAATATCTAATTCATGCTTCATTTTAGATAAGAAGTCATTTGGAAATATTGTATCCTGGTCACTAAGCAATACCATTTCAAAATTATTATTTATTGCATGTGATATTCCAATGTTTTGAGCATGGGCTATGCCCATGTTTTTTTTAAGCGATATATATTGAATGTTAGAAAGTTTACTCACAGATGAGGATATCTGGTCAATTATTGACTGGATGCAGGTGTTGTCTATAACAATGATGGGTATGCAGTTGCTATGCAAAGATTTTAGTGTATTTTGCAACTGTTCAATTTTGGGGTTGTAAGTGACAACGATAGCGCAGCAAGATACCATTTTTTTAATAAATTGAATTGTGTAGAAAAGGGAGCCTGTAATAACCAGCGGCTTTCATTAAATCCCGCCATAAAAAATTATGATCGTAATCTATTTGGTTCATTATTCTGGCAAATCATCACCTTTCCCCGCAGTGTCGCCTTCATGGATTTCGTATTCGAAACTAATGCTATGGCAAGCCTGAACAGCATTGCTCGAGTATCATTATCCCAAGCTGTCGACTGTTTTTCATGCGCATCTTGCCGTTTCTCCCCACTGGAACCGGTCGGAGCATGTTCAGTACGATTCTCTAAGCAATGACAGATGCAGCCAGAGCACCTAGCCAATACCATCACCTATACGTCCAGCGCAGTTGGTTTTGATTACCAAGTGAACTGGCATTGTCTGCGCTAAGCCTTCAGTTGGCCGCTCGAGTGAGCGGTCTCGTTCTGTCAGCAATGCCATCTGGGTTGCAAGGGCATGGTCTTGATAGTATTCATATTTTTTAGTTAAATGATTACATTGACGGAATTTTCTCTATTCATGGTTATTTCTATATTTTTTTGAGAATATTATCTTCAACTAATTTTATTTTAATGTGAATATGGTCAGAATGCGAAGTTCTTGAATTTTCATATGGCTTTTGTCAGTGCTTGTTGTTGGAGGGTTTGTAATAATATTTTTAAAGTGTGATGCTTGAGTTGGCTCTCTTGCTAAATTTGAGCAAATTTTCTTTGTGACACTTGAAAGCTGATAAAATCAATATGAGAATTTCTGCCAGTATTATTGACAGAACAACACCATGTGCGCCAATTGATTTTGTTGTGAGGTAAGAGGTGGTTATGCAAAATACGCCAGAAATCATGATTGTCTTACTAACTATTTTTTCCATTCCGTAAGAAGTGAGAACAAGCAAGCAAACATTTGATATGGAAATAATAAGTGGTAGTATTGATAATGGTCTCATTATTTCACTTATTACGTCAGGACTTTCTTTGTAAAGGGTGTGGGAGATTAGATTTGAGAAAATGTATAGGATGCTTGATAGTATTGCGCCAAGTGTTGCCTGAGTGAAGAATGCTATTCTGATAGTTTCTTTTGCTGTTATTATATCACTTCGGATTGAGCTGTTGATTCTGGCTAGAAAAATTTGAGAAGTTGGTATCAGAAATCCTTGTAGTGCTTGTCTTACTCGATCGGCTGCCATAAACATCCCAACAGCAGTTGTGCCACCAGTGATACCCAAGATTATAGTTACAGTATGGGTATAAAGGTTGGCCACCATACTTGCTAATGATATATGCCATCCTTTTTTTAGTAGTACTAGAATTTTAATGAAAGTAACTTTTTGTGATGGAATCCACCCATGTTTATATGCGAATGCAATGGAGAGCGCGCCTGCGATGATTGAGGTTGAGTTTTGAATAAATGCTACTAGCCAAGTATCGTCAGGTCCGGATATAAATGCCAATATAAATGGGATGGCAATGAATTTCGCAGTAATTGATATTTTACTTATATAAATAATTTTTTCTTTTCCAATAAATAACCAGCTGGGCATTAATATCCCAATCCATACGCATGTGAAGGAGGATAGTATTAGCTTCCAGTCATCCATTAAGGTGTTAATGCTTACTGTTGCAATTATGGTAGCTGACAGTAGCATTAGTGAAAGTAATGCTTTGTAAGTGGTAATGTTCCAGAATATTGCTCCAGATCTTGTATTGCTATTCTTTAATCTTGAGATGGAAATTGCAGCGCTTGTGCCAAATCCGTATTCTACTGTTAATGTAAGGTATTGAAAGAATGCGGTAAATAAACTAAGCTTTCCGAATGACTCTAGGCCTAGTGTGTTTATAAGAAATGGTACCGTTAATAATGGTGCTAGATAACCGAGTCCATGAATGGTGAGTAAAGTTGCAGCGCTACTTTTTTTTATCATTTCAATACGATTTTTTGTTTTTAAGTTCGGTTTAATGGTTGTTTTTTAAAATGATATAACTATAGTTAAGTGCAGACCATAAGGAGGATGTTCCATGCAAACCGTAGGCCAACTAATCAAAAGCAAACCAAATCGTGATCTGATCACCATCGGTCCTGACGCAACCGTGTTCCAGGCTTTGCAGCTGATGGCCGAGCATGATGTCGGCGCATTGCTGGTAATGGAGATGGGTGATGTACTGGGCATCTTCTCCGAGCGTGATTACGCACGGCGTATCGTTCTTCAGGGCAAGACATCTGCCGGTACGCTGATCCGCGACATCATGACCTCAAAAGTATTGTATGTCGGGCCGAGTCAGACAGTAGGCGAATGTATGGCCTTGATGAGCGAGAAGCGTATCAGACATTTGCCCGTAATGGATGCGGACAAAGCAATTGGCATGGTGTCGATTGGGGATCTGGTGAAGGCAACGATTGCCGAGCAAGAGCTGGTGATCGAGCAGCTGGTCAGCTATATCCGCGCCTGAGGTTGGCCGCATGCGGCCAACCTTGCTTCAGCGGGGGAGAATTTGTCGGGACAGCCTTTGCAGAGCCGGTGCAATGCGCTGTCTCATTTCTTCAACGCTCAGGGTATAGGCGGGGCCGCTGGCATTGAGGCTCATCAGAACCATCCCTGGCATGATGGCGGGCAGGGCAATGCCGACGGCCATCACATCTTGTTCGTATTCGCCGAATGACTCACTGTAGCCATCCTGATGGCAGGTATTCATGGCTTCTTGCAGGCGGGCGTTTATTTCAGGCCATTGCTTGCCATAGCGCTGGGCAAGTTGCTGATCTAACTGTTCGCGTTCGTTGTCAGGCAGGGCACTGTAATAAGCACGGCCAATGGCGGTAGTGGCCAGTGGTACGCGCGAGCCTATGCTGAGTTGTACTGAAACGCGAGCCTGACTGCGATAACTTTCCAGATACACCATATCGGTGCTATCCCGGATGCCAAGGCTGATGGAGATATTGTTCTCCAGCGCAAATTCACGCATTAGTGGCGCTGCGATGCGGCGCAGGTCGTAGCTGCCCAGCGCGCTCGCCCCAAGGCTGAGTACGGCGCTGCCGAGGCGGTAATGTCCTGTCACTTCATCCTGAGCAAGATAACCCAGTTTGGTGAGCGTATAAGTCAGACGGGAGACCGTTGACTTGGGCAGGGCGGTACGTTGTGCCAACTGCAAATTGGACAAGGCCTGTTCACCTGGTTGAAAGGCTGCCAGGACTTTCAGGCCGCGTGCCAGTGCGCCGACAAACAGGCGATCCTTCTCTTCTTCTTCGATCTCGTTAGCCACGCTCATGGCACCCCCAATTCAAAAACAGTGGCAAGAATAGTGCAGCACCTTGGGCATGCCAAAGAAAAACTTTACATGCCTGTATCTCGCTGCTAGCCTATTTTGCATAGTAGAACATAATTCTGCATAGCGGAACAAAGGAGAGTTTCATGGCTGCCAGTAACGTTCGTGCCCCGTTCCAGTGGGATGATGCCCTGTTGTTGAACATGCAATTGACTGATGAAGAGCGCATGGTGCGTGACACCGCCTATGCCTACTGTCAGGAGCGCCTGTTACCACGCGTGCTTAGTGCCAATCGCGAGGAGCGTTTTGATCGCGAAATCATGAGCGAGATGGGCGAGCTGGGTCTCTTGGGGTGCACGATCGACAGCCATGGCTGTGCCGGTTTGTCGCATGTGGCTTACGGCCTGGTAGCGCGTGAGGTCGAGCGGGTGGATTCCGGCTATCGTTCGGCGATGTCTGTGCAGTCCAGCCTGGTCATGCATCCGATCTGGGCTTATGGCAGCGAAGCGCAAAAAGACAAATATCTGCCCAAGCTGGCCAGTGGCGAGTGGGTAGGTTGCTTCGGGCTTACCGAGCCGGATGCCGGCTCGGACCCGGGCAGCATGAAAACGCGTGCCCGCAAGGTTGAGGGCGGCTATGTACTGCATGGCAGCAAGATGTGGATTACCAATAGTCCGATCGCCGATGTGTTTGTGGTGTGGGCGAAAGACGATGAAGGCGAGATTCGCGGCTTTGTGCTGGAGAAGGGCATGAAAGGGCTGTCGGCGCCAAAGATCGAGGGCAAGTTCTCGCTGCGCGCGTCGATTACCGGTGAAATCGTCATGGATAACGTCGAAGTCGGTGAGGATGCCTTGCTGCCGAATGTCAAAGGGCTGAAAGGGCCGTTCGGCTGCCTGAACAAGGCGCGTTATGGCATTGCTTGGGGCGCGATGGGGGCTGCCGAATTCTGCTGGCACGCGGCACGACAATACACGCTGGATCGTCAGCAATTCGGCCGTCCGTTGGCCGCAACCCAGCTGGTGCAACTGAAGCTGGCCAATATGCAGACCGAAATCTCTCTGGGCCTGCAGGCTGCCTTGCGGGTTGGCCGCTTGCTGGATGAAGGGCAGGCGGCGCCGGAGATGATCTCGCTGATCAAGCGCAACAACTGTGGCAAGGCGCTGGATATCGCCCGTATTGCGCGTGACATGCACGGTGGTAATGGCATTTCGGATGAGTTCCACGTCATCCGCCATGTGATGAATCTTGAGGCGGTCAATACCTATGAAGGTACCCATGATGTGCATGCGCTGATTCTGGGCCGTGCGCAAACCGGCTTGCAGGCATTCTCGGCTGGCTAAGACGGGTTCGGGTTTGGATCCTGTCTGTTCTTTCGGCCCGCTAGCGGGCCGTTTTTTCCGGTCAAATCTGGCCGCAAGGAGCGTGTAATGGCTGCTGCATTGCAGGGTATCAGGGTACTGGATCTTAGCCGTGTGCTGGCCGGCCCGTGGGCGGGGCAGTTGCTGGCCGATCTGGGGGCCGAGGTGATCAAGGTCGAGCGGCCGGGAGCTGGCGACGATACCCGCCACTGGTCACCACCGGCGCTGGCTGACGGCACGGCGGCTTATTATCTGGCGGCCAACCGTGGCAAGCAGTCCTTGACGGTGGATATCACCAAGGCCGAAGGGCAGGCCATCATCAGAAGCCTGGCTGCAAATTGTGATGTGCTACTGGAAAACTACAAGGTTGGTGGCCTTGCCAAATACGGGCTGGATTACGACAGCCTCAAGGCGATCAACCCGCGGCTGGTGTATTGCTCGATTACCGGTTTTGGCCAGGATGGCCCTTATGCCGAGCTGCCCGGTTACGACTACATCGTGCAAGGCATGTCGGGGCTGATGAGTATTACCGGCCCGGCTGATGGCGAACCGCACAAGGTCGGCGTGGCGGTTACCGATCTGTTTACCGGCCTGTATGCGGCCAACGCCGTACAGGCGGCGCTGCTTGCGCGTGAGCGAACTGGCGAAGGCCAATATATCGATATGGCGCTGTTTGACTGTGCGCTGGCGATGCTGGCCAACGTCAATATGAACTGGCTGATCGGTGGTGAAGTGCCGCCGCGTCTGGGCAATGGCCACCCGAATATCGTGCCTTACCAAGTGTTTGCCACCGGTGAGAATGGTCATTTCATCTTGGCCTGCGGCAATGACAAGCAGTTCCGCGCGGTGTGCGAGGTCGCAGCTTTGCCACAGTTGGCCGCAGACCCGCGTTTCGCCAGCAATCAGCAGCGTGTGCAACACCGCGATACATTGGTGCCACAATTGGCGGCGGCCTTCATGGCAAAAGGTCGTGACGAGTGGCTGCGGCTGCTGGATGAGGCCGGTGTGCCGTGCGGGCCGATCAATAATGTTGCCGAGGCATTTGCCGATCCGCAGATCCGCCACCGCCAGTTGCAGATCGATTTGCCCGATCAGAACGGCAATCTGGTGCCGCAAGTGGCGAGCCCGATTCGCTTGTCCGGCACACCGTTGCAATACCGGAATTCGGCCCCGGCTTTGGGCCAGCATACCGACAGCGTGCTGCAACAATTGGGATACGATGCCGTTACCATTGCGCAACTACGCGCCAATGGTACCGTTTAAACGCTTGTTTGATTTTGACGCTGGCGGACAATCATTGCATCATTGGGCTTATTTATTGCCGTCCGCACAAAGGAGAACGCGGTGGAACGCGAATACATGGAATACGACGTGCTTGTCGTTGGTGGTGGTCCGTCCGGCCTCGCCACGGCCATCCGTCTGAAACAGCTGGCGGCCGAGCAAGGCCAGGAGATCAGCGTCTGTCTGCTGGAGAAGGGCTCGGAGATCGGTGCTCACATCCTGTCTGGCGCCGTGCTGGAGCCGACCACGCTGAACGAGCTGATTCCGGACTGGAAAGAAAAAGGCGCGCCACTGAATACACCGGCCGGCAAGGATCGCTTCCTGCTGCTGACCGAAACCGAGTCCATCCAGTTGCCAACGCCGCCGCAGATGAACAATCACGGCAACTACATCATCAGCCTTGGCAACTTCTGTCGCTGGCTGGGTCAGCAGGCCGAAGAGCTGGGCGTCGAGATTTACGCCGGCTTTGCGGCTGCTGAAGTGCTGTATCACGCAGACGGTTCGGTCAAAGGTGTTGCCACCGGCAACGTCGGCACCGGCAAGCATGGCGAGGAAGAAGGCGAACCGGGCATCGAGCTGTGGGCCAGACAGACCATCTTTGCCGAAGGCTGTCGCGGTTCGCTGACCAAGGAGCTGTTTACCCGCTTTGCACTGCGCGTGGGGGCAGACCCGCAAACCTACGGCATCGGCATCAAGGAGCTGTGGGAAGTCAAACCCGAGCATCACAAGCCGGGCAGCATCACCCACACCGCCGGCTGGCCAATGGACAGCAGCACCTATGGTGGCTCCTTCCTTTACCACCTGGAAAACAACCAGGTCGTCGTCGGCTTCGTGATCGGTCTGGATTACGAAAATCCTTACCTGTCGCCGTATGAAGAATTCCAGCGCTTCAAGACTCACCCTGCCATCAAGGGCGTGTTTGAAGGCGCGCGTCGCTTGTCGTATGGTGCACGTGCGATTTCCGAAGGCGGCCTGCAGAGTATTCCGAAGCTGAGCTTCCCGGGCGGCGTGCTGGTTGGCGATACTGCCGGCTTCCTCAATGTGCCGAAGATCAAGGGCACCCATACCGCGATGAAGTCCGGCATGTTGGCCGCAGAGGCTGTATTTGCCGCATTGCAGGGCGCGGAAGAGGGCAAGGCCATCGAGGCGGCCAGCTACACCGAGCGCTTCAAGCAGAGCTGGTTGCACGAAGAGCTGTACAAGGTGCGCAATATTCGTCCGTCCTTCCGCTGGGGTCTGTGGCCGGCGATGATCTATTCGGCGGTCGACACCTATCTCTTCGGCGGCAAGGCACCGTGGACGCTGCGTCATCGTCACCAAGACCACGAATGTCTGCGCCCGGCCGAAGAGTTCAGCCCGATCAGCTATCCGAAGCCGGATGGTGTGCTGACTTTTGATCGTCTGTCCTCGGTATTCATCTCGAACACCAATCACAGCGAAGACCAGCCACCGCATCTGAAACTCAAGGATGCCGGCGTACCGATCAAGGTCAACCTCTCCAAGTACGCAGCACCGGAACAGCGTTACTGCCCGGCCGGCGTATACGAGATTGTCGGCAAGGAAGAAGGCGAGCCGCGTCTGCAGATCAATGCGCAGAACTGCGTGCACTGCAAGACCTGTGATATCAAGGACCCGACCCAGAACATCAACTGGACCACACCGGAAGGTGGCGGTGGCCCGAACTATCCGAATATGTAAGTGGCAGCTTGCGGCCAACCTTGGCCGCAGCCGCAAACAGGACAGGATGTTGCCTCGCGGGCGGCATCCTGTTTTTGTTTGTCAGGCAGCTGCGTAGATTGCGCAAACCTGGCCATCAGACGTGGGCGGTGAGGGCTGGTGGATCAGTGTATTTGCGCGATTCGTGCATTATTTGTTGTATCAAGGCGTAATTCGCGCCGAAAGATTGACAGTGGTGCATATCATCCTTCACTATCAACGCATGAATACTGTGATCCGCTTTGTGTCCGCCGCTTATTATTATGGTTACCGCTCCCCGCTGGCGGCACCAGGGCGTTCTGCACACTGAGTTACAGATACCGATACCTGAACAAAGCCGCCGACTCCGGCGGCTTTGTGTTTTTGATGGGTCGGAGACGGTGGCGGGAGCTGAACATGAAACTGATACCCGCACATCTGCTGTCACCCAAGACTATGCAATTGGCGATCGAACTATGCATCGTGAACGATGTCGAACAGGCCTCGCACCTGCCGGGTAATCCGCTGTTGCGCCTGCCTGATCTGCTGCCATTGGCCGGACGTCTGGTCGTTCTCGAATCGCTGTTTCCCGAAGTGCGCACACTGGCCTATCTGTCCGCGCAGGGGCAAAGCCCGCAGCGCGGCGACTGGTTGGCCGCACGGGTCATGGTATTCTCTCTGCATCATCTGGCGCTGAATCTTGCCGAACTGGCCTTGATGGACAGCATCCAGCTCAAGCTGCAAACCCTTGCTGCACAGCTGTCATTGCCGGTGCCACAGCTGCAATCCTTTGCGGCCCGGCGCACACCTAGTGTGATGCAAACCTGCGGCGGCGGTGGCATCTGGCAAATCGCCGACGGCAATGTAGTGCAGCAGTCATTGCAATTGCGCGAGCAACTGCAGCACAACTTGCAGCCACTGCGCAGCGCCTTGCAGCGCATCCCGATAAACCGATAAAGGACGCAATATGGAAAACGGTTATTTCGAACGTATCCCGCAGGACGACCAGCTGCAAAAGCTGGTTCTGGTGGTGTATATCCTGCAAGCCGTGGCATTGATGGCCGGTGTTACCGCCATCATTGGCGTGATCATCAACTACATCAAGCGCGCCGAAACCCGCGATACCCTGTGGGAAAGCCACTTTCAATGGCAGATTCATACCTTCTGGTGGGGGCTGCTCGGTTTTGTGGTCGGCGGGGCGACTATCTGGCTGATGGGCATCGGTTTCCTGATCCTCGGCATCACCTGGGTGTGGTATGTCTACCGCGTTATTCGCGGCTTTTTGGCCTATAACGACAGGCGCGAGTTGCCAATGTAAGTTCACAGGTGCAAGGTTGGCCGCAGTTTGGCACAATGCGCCCCTTCCCGCTGATTGACTCATGACTCCCGAACATCTCGAACTGTTGCTGGTGCGCACCATGCCGTATGGCAAATACAAGGGGCGCGCCATCGCCGATTTGCCCGGCCATTACCTCAACTGGTTTGCACGCGAGGGCTTTCCGCCCGGCGAGATCGGTCGCCTGCTGGCGCTGATGCATGAGCTCGACCACAACGGGCTGACGAATTTACTGGATCCTTTGAGAAAGCGATAAACACCATGGCCATCCAATGGTTCCCCGGACACATGAACAAAGCCAGGAAAGAGCTGCAAGAGCGTCTTGGCGGAATCGATGTGGTCATTGAAATGCTGGACGCACGCCTGCCGGGCTCCAGCGCCAA
This sequence comes from Vogesella lacus, assembly GCF_979366295.1. Taxonomy (NCBI): domain Bacteria; kingdom Pseudomonadati; phylum Pseudomonadota; class Betaproteobacteria; order Neisseriales; family Chromobacteriaceae; genus Vogesella; species Vogesella lacus. Next base: position 39,179 of record NZ_CEETQT010000009.1, on the reverse strand, counting down.
CCCGATGATTGCCCAGATCGCCAAGCGCAAGCCGGCGATCAAGGTACTGAACAAGCAGGATCTGGCCGACCCGGCCGTTACCCAGCTGTGGCTGAACTGGTATCGCAAAAAGCCCGGCACCGCCGCCATTGGCCTCGATGCCTCGGAAAAGTCGCCATCGCAACGCCTGATCGAGGCTTGCCTCGATGTTGCTCCGCATCGCGGCACACTGGAAAAGCCGCTGCGCGTGCTGATCTGCGGCATTCCCAACGTCGGCAAATCCACGCTGATCAACAGCATCGCCGGTCGCCGCATCGCCAAGACCGGTAACGAGCCGGGTATCACCAAGGGTCAGCAGCGCATTCTGCTAACCGATGAAATCGAGCTGTACGACACGCCGGGCATGTTGTGGCCGAAGATTCTGGTGCCGCAAGCCGGTTACAACCTCGCCGCCAGCGGCGCCGTTGGCCGCAATGCACTGGACGAAGAAGAAGTTGCGCTGGAACTGCTGGCCTATGTAATGCCGCGTTATGTTGACGAGCTGAAAGCGCGTTACAACGTGGCCGACTTTGATGGCCTGCAAGACTGGCAGTTGATGGAAGAAATCGGCAAGAAGCGTGGCGCGATGCTGCCGGGTGGCCGTGTCAACATCCAGAAAACCGCCGAGCTGATCCTGACTGATTTCCGCGCCGGCGCGATTGGCCGTATCTCGCTGGAAAAGCCGGATGAGTGGGCAGTGTGGGAAAAGGCAGCGAAAGAGGCCGATGCCGCCAACCGTGAGCGCAAAGAAAAAGTGCGCGAAGAATGGCAGGGCAAGAAGAAAAAGAACCACTTCTGATTGACGGATGCTGGTCAAGACAAAAGGGTCGCGCAAGCGGCCCTTTTGCTTTTACTGCTCGTGGCAGCGCAGTTGCGGCCAACGTTGTGGCCATTGTTTTTCCGCCTGTCGTTGCTGCCACGCAGCATCGCCGCCACTAAAGCGCGGATTGCGGGTAATGGTCAGCGAAAACAGCGCCTCCCAATCAGACAGCGGCGTGTCCTCATGGCCGTGCTGTCTGTCCCATACCAGATTGCGTACAAAACCGGCGGCCAGCCAGAATTCTCAGCCCAGGATATCGCGCACGATTTGCAGGTAGCGCATGCGCTGCCCGTCGGCGCGCAGCCATTGTTCCAGCATGGGTGGGGGTGGCGCTGACAAGATTCAGCCGGCGGCCAAGATCGACAGCAGATCTAGCAGGCTGCCGCCTTCGCGACGGCGATCGACGTGGAAGCTGGCCAGTCCTAGCGAGTTGGCCGCACCGATATCGCGTACCAGATCGTCGCCTATCACCATGCAGTCTGGCAGTGCGACGCCAGCCAGCCTCGCGGCGGCCTCGAAAATGCCGGCGTCAGGCTTGGCGAAGCCGCAGTTTTGCGGCGTCAGCAGATGGGCAAAATGGGCATCCAGCCCGGTGTGCGCCAGTTTGCGCATCTGCACTTCATGATGGCCATTGCTGACCAGCACGCGCGGCAGATGAGCTGTCGCAGCGAGAAAGGCTGGCACATCGTCAAACAGCTTCCAATTGCTGCGGTAGCCGTGCAGATAGGGCTGGAAGGCGGTTTCGGCGGCGGCATCGTCAAGATCCTGCTGCAGCAGGCCGCGGATGCGGGCGTGGCGTTGTTCGATCAGGCTGCATTCGCCGCGTTCGAATCGCGTCCAGTGCAGGCGGGTGAGTTGCTGCCAGTGGCCAAACGCCTGTTCGGGTTCGATATCCAGCTGGTGGGCGGCGAGCAGCGCATACAGGCCGTGGCGCGAGGCGTGTTCGTCATCGCACAGCGTGTCGTCGATGTCGATCAGCAGCGCGCGGATGGCCATCAGGCCATTGCCTCGCCGGGTTGCTCGAACCAGCCGGCAAGAATCGCCTGGGCGGCCACCTGATCGAGCATCTCTTTCTGGCGGCGACCGTGCACGCCGGCTTCGTGCAGCATGTCTTCGGCAATCACCGACGTCAGCCGCTCGTCGACCAGCCACACCGGCAGGCTGTAACGTGCTTTCAGGCGGCGGGCAAACTTGCGCGACAGCTGGGTGAGTTGATGTTCGGTGCCATCCATATGCATGGGCAGGCCAACGACAAAGCCGCTGATCTTCCATTCGGCCACCAGCTTGTCGATGGCGGCAAAACGCGCGTCGTTGGCTTCGTGACGGATGGTTTCCAGCGGGCTGGCGATGCCGACTTCAGGCTCGCCCAATGCCACGCCGATGCGTTTTTCGCCGAAGTCGAGGCCGAGTACCGTGCCCTTATGCATGACCGGCACCACCGGCCAGCAGGGAGGGGTCAAAGCCCAGCAACAGGGTGGCGCTGCGATAGCGCTCCTCGTCGGCGCTGTCGAAAATCACCCAGTCTTCGGCGGCGACTGTCAGCCACTGGTTGGCCGCAATCTCCTCCTCGAGCTGGTTTTTCTCCCAGCCGGCATAGCCGAGGCTGACGAAGATCTTGTCCGGGCCTTCGCCATCGGCGACGGCCTTGAGGATGTCTTTGGAGGTGGTCAGCGCCATATCGTCGGTAACGGTCAGGCTGGACTGCCAGTTGCCGATAGGCTGATGCAGCACGAAGCCGCGATCCGGCTGTACCGGGCCACCGAAGTGCACGGCCAGGGTATTGGCGCTGTCATCGGCCAGTGGCAGGTCGATCTGCTCCAGCAGTTGCGCCAGCACGAGGCCGGATGGCTTGTTGATGATGACGCCCATGGCGCCGTGTTCGCCGTGCTCGCAGATATACACCACGCTCTTGGCAAACAGCGGGTCTGACATGCCGGGCATGGCAATCAGGAAGTGATTGGCTAGGCTCAGGTTTTCCATGGCTGCATTATGGCAACCAATATCCCGCCGGCAAAGAGGGCGGCCAAAATAAAGCGGCAGGCAGTAGCGGGCAGGCTTGCTAGAATAGCGGGCTGAATCAGACTCTAGCCGGAAACTGTCTTGCGCCTCACCCATATCAAGCTTGCGGGCTTCAAATCCTTTGTCGATCCGACCTCAATCGCCGTGCCCGGCCAACTGGTGGCGGTGATCGGCCCCAATGGTTGCGGCAAATCCAATGTGATCGACGCCGTGCGCTGGGTGCTGGGCGAATCCAGCGCCAAGCAGCTGCGCGGCGAATCGATGCAGGACGTGATTTTCAATGGCTCCAGCACGCGCAAGCCGGTATCGCGCGCCTCGGTCGAGCTGGTCTTCGACAATAGCGATGGCGGCCTGATCGGCCCTTTCGGCCAGTATGGCGAGGTGGCCATCAAGCGTGTCCTCACGCGCCAGGGCGAATCCAGCTACTACATCAACAACCAGCAGGTGCGCCGCCGCGATATTACCGATCTGTTCCTCGGTACCGGCGTCGGCGCGCGCGGCTATGCGGTGATCGAGCAGGGCATGATCTCGCGCATCATCGAAGCCCGCCCCGAAGAGCTGCGTGCCTATCTGGAAGAAGCTGCCGGCGTATCGCGTTACAAGGAGCGCCGCCGCGAGACCGAAAACCGCCTTGCCGACACCCGCGACAATCTCATCCGTATCGAAGACCTCAAGCTGGAGCTGGCGCGTCAGGTCGAGAAACTCAGCGAGCAAGCCGAGGTTGCGGCCAACTATCAGGACATGCGCGGCGCGCTGACCTTCAAGCAGAACCTGCTGGCGCTGGTGCGCCGTGAAGAAGCCGCCCGTGCCGAAGCCGCCGAGCGCGCTGAACTTGCGCGCCTCGAAACCGAAGAACAGGCACAGGAAGCAGCGCTGACGCGGCTCGATAGCGAGCTGGAAACGGTGCGCGAAAGCCATTACGCCGCCAGTGACAGCGTGCACGCCGCGCAGCAGGCCTTGTTCGAAGCCAATGCCACGCTGGCGCGACTCGAAGAACAGCAACGTCATCGCCAGCAAAGCCGCGAACGGCTGAGCCGCGAGCTGACTGCCGCGCGTAACGAGCGTCAGCAACTGGCCGAACAGAAACAGCTGGTGGAAAGCGAGCTCGACGAGTGGCTGCCCAAGCGAGAAGACGCGCAGTATCAGCTTGAAGAAGCGCAGCTGGTGCTGGAAGAAGGCAGTGATGGCCTGCCCGAAGCCGAGGCGAAATACCGTCAGGCGGAACAGGCTTACAACCAGCGCCAGAGCCAGATTGCCAATCTGACGCGCGAGCGCGATCTGGCGCGGCAGCAGGGCGAGCATCTGCGCCGCAATCTTGAACAACTGCAACAGCGCGAACAGGCGCTGCAACACGAGCTGCGCGATCTGAACCTGCCCGAGCAGGCGGCGCAAGACGCGGCGACGGCGCAAGTGGCCAGCGCCAAAAGCGCGCTGGAAGCGGTACGCGCAAGGTTGGCCGCAGACGAGGCCAAGCAGGCCGATCTGGGCGCCGAGCGCGAACAGCTGGATCGCGATATCAACCGTCAGCATGGCGAAGCGGCGCGAGCCGAGGCCGAAGTCGCGGCGCTTGATGCCGTGCTGGCGCGCGAGGCGGCCGGCGAACAGCTGGCCGGCTGGCTGGCGGCACAGCAGCTGGCCGAGCGCCCGGGGCTGTGGGCCAGCCTCAAGGTAGACGAACAATGGCGCAGCGCGGTCGAGGTGGCGCTGGGCGACAGGTTGGCCGCACGCAGCGCCGCGCTGCCGGATGCCCTGCCGCCGGCGGCGCTGACCCTGGTTGACCAGTCACGACAGGCCGTGGCCGCGACGCAGCCGGCCGACAGCCTGCTGCACAGCATCAGCGCCGCCGGTGAATTTGCCGCCGCGTTGCAGGACTGGTTGGGCGGCATACGCTGTGCGGCCAACCTTGAGACGGCACTGGCAATGCGTGCGCAACTGCAGGCCGGCGAATGCTGGATCACGCCGCAAGGTCATCGTGTCGGCACACACAGCGTCAGCTATCACGCCGCCGGCAGCGACGACGGCATGATGGCGCGTCAGGCAGCCCGCGATGCCGCCGCGCAAAAGCTGGCGGCGATCCAGCCGCAGCAGGCCGAATTACAGATCAAGCGTGAACGGCTGCAATCGACACTGGGCATGCTGGCCGAGGCGATCCGCGCGCAAAAAGGCGCGGTGTCGCGCCTCGAGGCCGAACTCAATGCCGTGACGCTGGAGCAGGTCAAGCTGGATCAGGCGGCACGGCAGGGCGCGGCGCGACTGAATGCGATCCGCGCCGAGCAGCAGCGACTGCAGGACGAGAAAACCGCCGCGCTGGATCATATGGCCGAGGCCGAAATGCTGGCCGAGGAAAGCGAGCTGCAGCTGGAAACACTGCAGGAGGGGCTGGAAGAAAGCCGGCTGGCGCGGCTGAATGCCGAAACCGGGCTGGAGCTGGCACGCAATCGGGCACGCGATGCCGAGCGCCTGCTGCACGAAGTACGACTGGCGCAGCATGTGGCCGAACAGAAAGTCGCCGAGCTGGCGCGCCGGGCGCGCGAACTGGGCGAGCGCGACGAACAGCTTCAGGAGCGGCTGGAAACGCTGGCGATGGAAAGCGAAGAAGTTGACGAGGCCGCGCCGGATGATGCTCTGCAAGAAGCCTTGCTGTTACGCGAGAGCCGCGAGACGGTGTTGGCCGCCAGTCGCGACCAGCTTAATGCGCTGACCGAAACCTTGCGCGTCTACAGCCAGCAGCAGCAGGCGATCAGCGCCGCCTTGCCGGCCTTGCGCGAGGCACGATCGGCCAGCCTGCTACGCCATCAGGAAGCGCGGCTGAACCTCGAGCGTTATCGCGAGGAGCTGGTGGCGGCCGGAGCCGACGAGGCCGAGCTGCTGCCGCATTATCATGACAATCTGAAAGCCAACACCCTGGCCGCCGAAATCGCGCGACTGGCGCGCGCGATCGAAAATCTGGGCGCGGTGAACCTGGCCGCGCTGCAGGAGCTGGAAGAAGCGCAAAAGCGCGGCGACTATCTGACCAGCCAGACCGACGACCTGCTGCAGGCGATGGCGACGCTGGAAGAGGCGATTGCCAAGATCGACGGCGAAACCCGCGAGATGCTGCAGGCGACTTATGACGCGGTGAACAGCAAGATGAGCGAGTTCTTCCCGACGTTGTTTGGCGGTGGCCGCGCCGAGCTGGTGTTGACCGGCGAGGACCTGCTGTCGGCCGGCATCCAGATCATCGCCCAGCCGCCGGGCAAGAAGAACAGCACCATCCACCTGCTGTCAGGTGGCGAAAAGGCACTGACTGCGATGAGTCTGGTGTTCTCGCTGTTCTCGCTGAATCCGGCACCGTTCTGCCTGCTGGACGAAGTCGATGCGCCGCTGGACGACGCCAATACCAGCCGTTTTTGTGATCTGGTGAAAAAAATGGCCGAGCATACCCAGTTCCTCTACATCAGCCACAACCGCCTGACCATGGAGATGGCCGAGCAGCTGGTGGGCGTGACCATGCAGGAACAGGGCTGCAGCCGCATCGTGGCGGTGGATATTGTCGAGGCGCTGAAGATGCGCGAAACGGCCTGAGATGCGCGGCGCGCTGCTGGCGTCCTTGCTGCTGCATGGCTTGCTGCTGTGGCTGTTGGCCGCCGCCATGCCGCTGCCGCCAGCCGCTGCCGTGCCGCCCAGCATCTTGCTGCTAGCCAGCGACGAGCTGGAGCCTGCTCCCGTTGTGGCCGCAAGGTCGCAGCCCGCACCGATCAAGCCTGCCGCGGCCAAGCCAGCCGTGCGAGATAGCAAACCGGCAAATAAGCCGGCAAATAAGCCTCAGCCGGCCGCCGTAGTGCCAGCTTCTCCTGCGCCAGTGCCAGAAAAATCCCGACCTTTGCCGCCCGCGGTGCCACCTTCAAGCGTTGTCGCCGCCACTGCGGCCAACTCTGCGGCTACGGCTGATCGCACCGGCAAAAACAATGCCGAACCACCGGCGGCGGTATCAGGTAATTCGCCTGGCGCTAGCGGCAGTGCGAATGCGCGCAGCCAGCCGGATCAGCCGGCGCGGGTGCGGCAGCAGCCCAAGCCGCCGTATCCCGAGCTGTCGCGTGAACGACAGGAAGAGGGCGTAGTGAGGCTGCGTTTGCAGCTGGATGCGCAAGGACGTTTGCAGTCGGTAAAGCTCTTGCAATCCAGTGGTTTTGTGCGGCTGGATCGTGCAGCACGCGAGGCCGTTACCGACTGGCAATTTTCACCTGGCGTACAAAATGGGCAGCCGGTGCCCGCAACGCTTGATGTACCGGTATACTTCCGTCTTGAACAAGGCGGCTAATTGTTAATAAAACCGCCATTTCGATAAAAGAATTCATGACAGCAGGCTTGCGTCATTGTCGCCGGCTGTTTGTTATAATATCGTGCTGACAAAACAAGGCTCGGTTGTGGATAAGGCTCGATGAGCGAAATACAAATCGGTTTGCTGGCTGTGGGCATTCTGGTCATTGCCCTGGTCGTAGCATTCAACTCATATCAGGAATGGCGCTTTCGCAAGAAAACGCGTCAGGCCTTTGGCAATGCGCATGCAGATGTTCTGCTCGATGTGCCGAAAAATCATGTACGCGATGGCCGTCACGAGCGTCTGGATCCGGTCCTGCTGCATGATCACGATGACGACCAGCCTGCTTATCTGAACGATATGCCGCCACCGGTGATGCCGGTGCCGCCCGCGCCAGTGATCGAAGACGAGCCGCTGCCGGAAGACGACCCGGCGCTGGATGCGGCCGACCATCAGGCTCTGATCGCCTCGATGCTGGATCCTTCACTCGATTACATTGCCGAAGTCGTATTCAACAAGCCGGTTTCACTTGGAAGCCTGCCGCGTTTCAATGTGGCCAAGCGCGTACAGATCATCCTGCGCGCCGAGCGCGGCTTGTGGACGCCGGCCGAGCTCTTGCCCGGCATGCGTTACAAGCAGATCAACTTCGGTCTGCAGCTGGTCGATCGCGGTGGTGCGGTAACCGAGCAGGAGCTGATCAGCTTCAGCCAGCAGATCCAGAAATACGCCGAGCAGTTCGGTGCCGAGGCCAGCCTGCCACAACGCCAGCAAAAGCTGGTGGCCGCGCGCGAGCTCGATAACTTCTGTGCGGATGTCGATGTGCTGATCGGTATCAATATCGTGCCGCGTGCGCCAATCTCCGGTCAGCGTCTGCGCAGTGTGGTCGAGTCCGGCGGCTTGCAGCTGGAGCCGGATGGCCAGTTCCACTATCTGGCTGATTCGGGCAATTCGCTGTACTCGCTCGCTTCTGCCGACCAGCAACCGTTTACCCTGCACAATCTGCTCGACAAGCAGTTCCCGGCCTTGACCCTGATGTTTGACGTGCCGCGTGTTGCCGGTGGCGCGGCAGTGTTTGACCGTGCCATCCAGTTTTCCCTGCACCTGGCCGCCGAGTTTGATGCACGGCTGGTGGATGACAACCGCCGCGAGCTGAACGAGGCCAGCCTGCTGAAGATCCGTGATCAGCTGGTGAAAATCTACGGCATGATGGACGACCGCGGTATCGCGCCTGGCAGCGTTGCCGCCTTGCGGCTGTTTGCCTGAGCTTGGCCGCAAACCCGAGAATGATGCCCACGCCGACTGTCCGCAGTCGGCGTCTTGCTTTTGAATTGCGGAAATGAAATGACGAACAATCTGCCTGAAGCTGTCGTACGGCGCGCCGCCGAGCTGACAGCACTGCTGCACCGTTACAACCACGAATACTATGTGCTCGACACGCCGACGGTGCCGGATGCCGAGTACGACCGGCTGTTTCGCGAGTTGTCGCAGCTCGAAAAAGACTATCCTGCGCTGCAAGGCAGCACTTCGCCGACCCAGCGGGTGGGTGGCACGCCGTTGTCCGAGTTTGCCCCCCTTGCTCATGTCGTACCGATGTTGTCCATCCGCACCGAGACCGACTCCTCGGCGGCTGGCGCGCTGGCGTTTGATGCCAGCATTCGTCGCGAGCTGGGCTTGGGCGAGCAGGATGCCGCGGTCGAATACTCGGCCGAACTCAAGTTTGACGGCATGGCCATCAGCCTGCGTTACGAAAATGGCGTGCTGGTACAGGCCGCCACGCGTGGCGATGGCACGACTGGTGAAGACGTGACTGCCAATATCCGCACCATCCGCCAGATTCCGCTGCAACTGCACGCGCAGCCGCAAACTGTCTTGCCGGCGGTACTTGAAGTGCGCGGCGAGGTTTATATGCGGCTGGATGATTTTGCGCGCCTGAACGAAAAGCAGCTGGCCAGTGGCGGCAAGACCTATGTGAATCCACGCAATACTGCCGCCGGCGCGGTGCGCAATCTGGATTCGAAAGTGACCGCCAGCCGCCGTTTGTCCTTCTTTGTTTACGGTGTCGGTGAGGTTGAGGGCTGGGCGGCGCAACCCGATACCCAGGCTGCGCTGATCGCTGCGCTAGGCGAGTTCGGATTCCCGGTTTGTGAGCACAATGCAATCGTGCGTGGCGGCGCGGCTCTGGCAGCCTTCAAGGATGAAGTCGAGGCGCGGCGTGCGTCTTTGCCTTTCGAGATTGATGGCGTGGTGTACAAGGTGAATTCGCTGGCCTTGCAGCAAAGCTTGGGTTTCCGCTCGCGCGAGCCGCGCTGGGCTGTCGCGCACAAGCTGCCGGCGCAAGAGCAGCTGACTATCGTCGAGGCGATCGAGGAACAGGTTGGCCGCACCGGCGCGATTACGCCGGTGGCACGGCTGAAGCCGGTATTCGTCGGCGGCGTCACCGTGACCAATGCCACGCTGCATAACGAGGACGAGGTGCGGCGCAAGGATGTGCGCGTTGGCGATACCGTCATCGTGCGTCGAGCCGGTGATGTGATTCCGGAAGTCGTCGCCGTTGTGCTCGACAAGCGCCCGATGCTGCCTGCTGCGGGTGGCGATCTGTTCAGCAGCAGCGAGGAGCCGCAATACTCGGCGTATCGTCTGCCGACGGCCTGTCCGGTGTGTGGCAGCCATGTGGTGCGCGAAGAGGGCGAGGCGATTGCGCGTTGCTCCGGCGGCCTCGTCTGCAAGGCGCAGCGTACCCAGGCGATCCAGCATTTTGCCGGTCGCCGCATGATGGATATCGATGGCCTCGGTGACCGATACATCGACAAGCTTGTCGAGTTTGATTATGTCGGCAATGTGGCCGATCTCTACCGGCTGACACTGGACGATCTGCTGGAGATGAAACGGCGCGCCGACGAACAGGAAGGCGTGACGCCGGAGACCGTCAAGGCTGGCAAGGTAGCGACCAAGTGGGCAGAGAATCTGATCGCGGCCATCGCCGCCAGCAAGACGCCGCCACTGGCGCGCCTGCTGTTCTCGCTCGGCATCCGCCATGTCGGCGAATCGACTGCCAAGACGCTGGCTGACTGGCTGGGCACGCTGGCGAATATCCGCCGCGCACCGCGCGCGATTCTCGCCGCCTTGCCTGATATCGGCGCAGTGGTGGCCGAGGCGATTGCCGAATTTTTTGCCGAGCCGCGCAACGAGGCCGTTGTGGATGCCTTGCTGGCTGCCGGCGTGCAGCCGCAGGGTGAGCATGCACCCAAGGCGCAGCTGCAGGAAAAACTGGCTGCGGCCAACCTTTACGCCAGACTCGGCGTGCCACGCTTGACCGACACCCGCGCCCAGCAACTGGCCACGCAAGTGGCCGAGCCGGCAAGGTTGGCCGCGATGCCGCGTATCGAGCTGATCCGGCTTGATTTGCCGGCCGAGGTCGTCAATGCGCTGGCCGACTGGCTGGATGTGGCCAGCAACCGTGCCAGCCTGCAGGTAGTGGCCGATTATCGTCGCGATTTGCTGGCCAGTTTGCCGCAAGAAGACGCCGCTCCGCAGAACGATGCCATCGCCGGTAAGACTTTCGTGCTGACCGGTACCTTACCGACCATGGGCCGCGACGAGGCCAAGGCCTTGATTGAGGCAGCCGGCGGCAAGGTATCGGGCAGCGTCTCGAAGAAAACCCATTATGTGGTGGCGGGCGAAGAGGCTGGCAGCAAGCTCGCGAAGGCGCAGGAGCTGGGCGTGACCGTGCTGGACGAAGCCGGCCTGCTGGCCCTGCTCGGAGACTGAGATGAAGGCCGCACAGCAGCGTTTTGACGAGGCCAACCGCCTGCAGGCGGCCGGCAAACTGCCGCAGGCCATTGCACTGTGGCAGCAACTGCTGCAGACCGCACCGCATGACTGGCAGGCCCGGCTGAATCTGGCCAATGCCTTGCAGCAGTCCGGCGACTATCCGGCGGCGCTGGACGCTTATCTGGCGGTGCTGGCGCAGCAGCCGGATTCACTGGCGGCCAAGTGCAATCTCGCGCAATTGCTGAAGGTGCTGGGCGAATATGCGGTGGCGGCGGCGTTGTTGCAGGAGGTGCTGCAAGCCGAGCCGGCGAATATTGATGCCCTGGCGGCGCTGGCGCTGGTGTGTGGCTATCTGGGCGAGCCGGAGCGGGCGGTCGAGCTTGCCGAACGTGCCTGTGCGCTGGCCCCGCAGCGCGCTACGCTGGCGGCCAACCTTGGCCTGCTGCTGACCAATGCGCGCGAGTATGAAGCAGCCGAAAGTGTGCTGACGGCTGCGATTGCCCGCTTTGGCGACTTGCCGGATCTGCGCTGGAATCGCAGCATCGTGCGGCTGTATCTGGGGGACTATCTGGCGGCCTGGCCTGATTATGAGGCGCGCTTTGCCGCGGTCTTTGCCGCAAAACACGCGCATCTGCCGCGTTTCGACCCACAACAACATTGCGGCCAACGTGTGCTGCTGTGGGCCGAGCAAGGGCTGGGCGACAGCATCATGATGCTGCAGCTATTGCCGGCTTTGCTGGCACGTTTTGATCTCGTGCCTCTAATCGAGGCACCGGCCAGCCTGCATCCGCTGCTGGCGAGCCTGTTGCCCGCTGCCGAGTTGTATGCTGATGCGAGCGGCGTGGCAGCTGCGGCGCAGCTGCCTTTCATGTCCATGCCGGCAGTGTTGCAGCTGGCACGCGAGCAGCTGGCCGCTCAGCCTTACTTGCGTGCGAGTGAAGAGCGGATTGCCAGCTGGCAGCCAAGCTTGGCCGCGAGCCGACAGTACAAGCTGGCGGTGGGCCTGGTGTGGCAAAGCGGGGCCTGGGGCGTCGGCGCGGCGGATTACAACCGTCAGCGCAAGAGCGTGCCGCTGGCCGGGCTTCAAGCATTGCTGGCCGTGGGCGGCTTGGACTGGTTTTCGTTGCAGACAGCCTTGTCAGCCGATGAGGCTTTGCCTGCTGTCTTGCATGATCTTGGGCGTGACATTCGCAACTTTGCCGATACGGCGGCCATCATCAGCCAGCTGGATCTGGTGATTACCGTGGATACCGCAACGGCTCATCTGGCGGCGGCGCTGGGCAAGCCGGTCTGGGTGTTGATGCGTTACGAAGGCGCGCCATTTTTTGGTGCGGATGACCGCATGCCGTGGTATGGCGGGGTCAGCGTGATACGCCAGCCAAGACCGGGGGATTGGCAGGTGCCAATTACGAATCTTATTGGCATGTTAGAATGTCTGAATAAATGATCTTGAATCAAAATGCATGAACTAATTAATTTTAATGAGAGAGTTAGCTATGCAAAAAATTCGTAAAGCGGTTTTCCCGGTTGCCGGCATGGGCACCCGTTTCCTACCGGCAACTAAGGCCAGCCCGAAAGAGATGCTGCCTATCGTGGATAAGCCCTTGATCCAGTATGCGGTGGAAGAAGCCGTTGCTGCCGGTATCACGGAGCTGATCTTCATTACCGGCCGCAACAAGCGCAGTATCGAAGATCATTTCGACAAGGCTTACGAACTGGAAACCGAGCTGGAAAACCGCAACAAGAAAAAATTGCTGGATCTGGTGCAGGATATACTGCCTAGTAATGTTAGTTGTATTTACATCCGGCAAGCCGAGGCTTTGGGTCTTGGCCATGCGGTACTGTGCGCCCGGCCAGCAGTGGGCGACGAGCCGTTTGCGGTGATCCTGGCCGATGATCTGATTGATGGCGAGCCGGGTGCGCTTGACCAGATGGTTGGTCTTTTCAACGAGACGCATAGCTCGGTGCTGGGTGTCGAGACCGTGGCGCGCGAGGAAACCGGCTCTTACGGTATTGTCGAGATCAAGGACAATGCGCGTGGTGATCAGCAAGTATCCAGCATTGTCGAGAAGCCACATCCTGATGTCGCGCCATCCAATCTGGCGGTAGTTGGTCGCTATATCCTGACACCACGCATCTTTGACAAGCTGCTGAACACCACGCCGGGCGCCGGCGGCGAGATCCAGCTGACTGACGGCATTGCCGCCTTGCTGAAAGAAGAACCGGTGCTGGCCCTGCCTTTCGAAGGCACGCGTTACGATTGCGGCTCCAAACTGGGCTATCTGAAGGCGACGGTCGAGCTGGGCATGAAACACCATGAAGTCGGAGCGGCATTTGCCGATTACCTCGCCAGTATCAAACGGGTATAATCTATCCCATTGTGAATTGCGCCGTCTGCTGTGGGCAGGCGGCGCTCGTTTTTGAAAGGAAGCAAGATGGCAAACGTTGCCGAGGCACGCGGTATTCTCAATAGCTCCGATATCCTGTTCAGTGCGCAGGAGGTGGACGCTGCTGTCGATCGCATGGCTACAGAAATTACCGAAAAGCTGGGCGAGAGCTATCCGCTGGTGCTGTCGGTGATGGGTGGTGCTGTCGTGTTTACCGGCCAGTTGCTGCCGCGCCTGATTTTCCCGCTGGACTTCGACTATGTGCACGTTTCCCGCTACGGCGACAAGACCAGCGGTGGCGAGCTGGTGTGGAAAACTGCCCCGAAAGAAGACGTGCGTGACCGCGTCGTGCTGGTGCTGGATGACATTTTGGACGAAGGCCACACCATGGCTGCCATCCGCGACAAGGTACTGGCCATGGGTGCCAAGGCCTTCTACAGCGGCGTGTTTGCCAACAAGCTGATTAGCAAGGACAAGCCGATCGCCGCTGACTTCGTTGGTCTGGATGTACCTGACCGTTATGTATTCGGCTACGGCATGGATGTACGCGGTGCCTGGCGTAACCTGCCGGCGATTCATGCGCTGAAGTAAGGTTGGCCGCAAGCCCGTGAAAAGCCCACACGTCAATTGTTGTGGGCTTTTTTCATGCAGAAAGATTAGAATTCAGGCAGAGCAGTCATAACAAGGAGAAAGCCATGCTCGCCATCATCGGAGGCTCCAGCCTCGTCAAATTGCCCATCCTGGAAGTCACCCACCGGCAGGTTGTCCGTACCCCTTATGGCGACCCGTCCTGCCCGCTGATTTTCGGCCGCATCGGCCAGCAGAATGTGGTGTTCATGGCTAGACATGGCTATGGCAACTCGATTGCCCCGCATGAAATCAATTACCGGGCCAATATCTGGGCCTTGCAGAGTGTCGGTGCCAAAGGCGTCATCGCGATCGGTGCGGTCGGGGCGATCAGGCCGGATCTGGCTCCGGGTACTTTGGTGATCCCTGATGATGTGATCGACTATACCTGGGGACGGAAGCATACTTATTTTGAGGGTGCAGATCGGCCATTGGTTCATGCCGATTTTACCCAAGCCTATGATGCTGCTCTGCGGGGTATATTGATTGCTGCTGTTGCGGACAGTCAATTGCGCTTCAGTGCCCGGGCGACTTATGCCTGCACCCAAGGGCCTCGCCTGGAAAGCGTGGCTGAAATTCTCAGGCTAGAGCGAGATGGTGCCGATATTGTCGGTATGACCGGCATGCCGGAGGCTATTCTGGCTCGCGAGCTGGATTTGCCCTATGCACATTTGTGTACGGTCATTAACTGGGCTGCCGGAAAGGGCAATTCCCGCCAGGCGGTGGTATTTGACATGCAGTGCAAACAGCGCAGTGTGGACGAGATTTCTGCGGTACTGACGAAACTGTTTGATTAAGCGGATAAAAAAATGGTCAAGGCGGTGATTCTGGCTGGTGGACTGGGAACGCGTATTAGCGAAGAGACTCATCTGCGTCCAAAGCCGATGATAGACATTGGTGGTAAGCCGATACTCTGGCACATCATGAAAATCTTCTCGGCACATGGTGTTAATGACTTCATCGTGTGTTGTGGCTACAAGGGTTATGTGATCAAGGAGTATTTTGCCAATTACTTCCTGCACATGTCTGACGTGACCTTCGACATGCTAAATAACAAGATGGAAGTCCATCACAAGCATGCCGAGCCTTGGCGGGTCACGCTGGTTGATACCGGGGATCATAGTATGACCGGTGGCCGTTTGCTGCGGGTGGCGGAGTATCTGCAGGATGAGCAGGAGTTCCTGTTTACCTACGGTGATGGTGTGTCTGATGTCGATATCTCTGCCTTGCTGGCATTTCATCGCCAGCATGGCAGGCAGGCAACTGTTACTGGGGTGCAGCCACCTGGGCGGTACGGCGCACTCAATCTGGAGGGGGACGCTGTGATCAGCTTCCTCGAAAAGCCTCCCGGTGATGGTGCCTGGATCAATGGCGGCTTTTTTGTCTTGTCGCCAAAGGTATTGACACGACTGGATGGCGATGACGCTATTTGGGAAGCCTCTCCGCTGCAAGGTTTGGCCGCCGATGGTGAGCTTCAGGTCTTCAGGCATGCCGGTTTCTGGCAGCCTATGGACACGCTGCGCGACAAGAATTTCCTCGAAGAACTCTGGTCGGGTGGCAATGCACCGTGGAAAGTCTGGTGATGTTGCCATCTGTCGATTTCTGGCGTGATAAGCGGGTCTTGCTTACCGGTCACACTGGCTTCAAGGGTAGCTGGCTGGCCATTTGCCTGCATGAACTGGGTGCCGAGGTGCATGGCTTGGCTTTGGCGCCGCCTACTACACCTTCGATGTATGACTGTGCGGGTGTGGCCAATTTACTGGGTAGCGATATACGAGCAGATATCCGGGATGCAGAGGCTGTAGCGAAGTCCGTGCAGCGGCTACAGCCGGATATCGTGTTGCACTTGGCGGCACAGCCATTGGTAAGAGCGTCCTACCAAGCTCCGGCTGAAACCTACGCAATCAATGTCATGGGTACCTTGCATGTATTGGAGGCTATTCGCCGCACCGGTAGCGTAAAAGCGGTTGTCGTGGTGACCACTGACAAATGTTACGAAAATCGCGAGTGGCCATGGCCGTATCGAGAGATTGAGGCTTTGGGCGGGCATGACCCCTATTCCAGCAGCAAGGCATGTGCAGAGATCCTGTTAGCGTCTTATCGTCGTTCCTATTTTGCCGATGCTGGTATTGCCGTTGCAACGGCGCGGGCTGGTAATGTGATCGGTGGCGGTGATTGGGCGCAGGATCGCCTGTTACCGGACTTTTTGCGTGCAATAGAGGCAGGACAAGCTTTGGGCGTGCGTTCGCCAGGAGCCATCCGGCCATGGCAGCATGTACTGGAGCCCTTGCATGGCTATCTGTTACTTGCTGAGCGCTTATTCAAAGACGGTCAGACGTTTGCTGATGCCTGGAACTTCGGGCCGGCTGATCATGACTGCCGCAGCGTCGGCTGGATTGCCGATACCCTGTGTGAGTTGGATGCGCGGGCAACTTGGGAGCGTAACGATACCTTGCAGCCTCACGAAGCGGGTTTGTTGAAGCTTGACAGCAGCAAGGCCATAGCCCGCCTTGGTTGGCAGCCCCGCTGGGACTTGCGTAAAGCACTGCAGCATACACTGGACTGGCATCATGCCTGGTGCCGTGGGGATGATTTACAGACCGTTTGCCAGCAGCAAATTACAGCTTACCGCCAATCCTGAAATCATGAGCCGATTCGAATTTATCCAGACCCCGCTGGCAGGATTGCTGCAAGTGCAGCGTCTGCGCTTGGGTGATGCCCGGGGCTTCCTGCAAAGAGTGTGGTGTCAGCAAGAATGGCAAGCCATTTTCGGTGAGCGTCAAATTGCCCAGATCAATCATACCTACAGTGCAAAAGCCGGCACCTTGCGCGGTCTGCATTTCCAGCGTCCGCCGTATGCAGAAGCCAAGTATGTGTCTTGCCTGCGTGGTCGGGTGCTGGACGTTGCGGTGGATTTGAGACCGGATTCGCCAACATTCCTGCAATGGCATGCCGAAGAGCTCAGTGCGACCAACCTGAAAAGCCTGTTTATTCCCGAGGGTTTTGCTCATGGTTTTCAGACTCTGGCGGATGACTGCGAGATGCTGTATTTGCATAGTGCGGGCTATTTGGCGGAGGCTGAGGGCGGGCTCAACGCTCTTGATCCACGACTGGCAATACCATGGCCATTACCGGTCAGCGAACAGTCGGCACGAGACCGGGAGTTTGCGTTTATTGATGATTTATTCAGCGGAGTCCGACCATGAAATGCCGGCATTGCGGCCAACCTTTGCAGCTGCCGCTGATTGATCTGGGCAGTGCGCCACCCTCCAACGCCTATCTGTCTGCCGCTGATCTGGCCAAGCCGGAGAAGTGGTTTCCCTTGCGGGTGATGGTTTGCCAGCATTGCTGGCTGGTGCAAACCGAAGATTTTGCCGAAGCTGGCGAGTTGTTTTCGCCGGATTACGCCTATTTCAGCAGCTTTTCGGCCAGTTGGCTGTTGCATGCCAAATGTTATGTGGACGAAATGCGCAGTCGTTTCGATCTGGATAAAGACTGTATGGTGGCTGAAATTGCGGCCAACGATGGCTATCTGCTGCAGTACGTACAGGCGGCAGGTATTCCTTGTTATGGCGTTGAGCCAACAGTCAGCACCGCAACAGCGGCACGTAAACTGGGGTTGGAGATTGTTGATGCCTTCTTTGGGGTGGCGCTGGCGACGCAATTGCGGGACTCAGGTCGCGCTGCAGATTTGCTGGTAGCCAATAATGTGCTTGCCCACGTACCGGACATCAATGATTTTGTTGCCGGTTTTGCCGTGCTGCTCAAGCCACAAGGCGTGGCGACATTCGAGTTTCCACATTTGTTGTCTTTGCTGACGTACAAGCAGTTCGACACCATCTATCACGAGCATTTTTCCTATTTGTCGCTAACCGCCTTGTTACCGGTATTTGCTGCGGCAGGATTGCAGGTATTTGATGTCGAAAAATTGCCTACGCATGGCGGCAGCCTGCGACTGTTTGTGCAGCGCATTGACTGCGGACCCCATGCCATTGCACCTCGGGTATTGGCTACGCTGACAGAAGAGAGGCAAGCCAACCTTGCCCATGAATCAGGTTATCAGGCATTTCAGCAAGCGGCAGACAAGGTAAAGAATGACTTTATTGCTTTCCTGATTGCGGCAAAGCGTGATGGCAAGCGAGTGATGGCCTATGGTGCTGCAGCCAAGGGTAATACCTTGCTTAACTATGCTGGTGTTCGACCTGACTTGCTGGAGGCTGTGGTGGATCGCAATCCGGCCAAGCAAGGGCAATATTTGCCAGGCAGTCGTATCCCGATTGTTGCCGAAGATAAATTACACGAGTTCCGGCCCGACTACGTGGTTCTGCTACCGTGGAATCTGCGCGATGAGCTGACGGTGCAGCTTGAGTACATCCGCGAATGGGGCGGGCGTTTTGTGGTGGCGGTACCGGCGTTGAGCATCCTGGACTGATGTGGAGAAAAATGTGGCACAACGAGTATTGTTGACCGGCGCAACTGGCTTTGTTGGTCGCCATATACTGCATAGCTTGCTGGCGGCTGGTCTTCAGGTGTCCGCAGTTTGTCGGGCGGGGAAGGAGGCTACCTTACCGGCTGCAGTGACTGTCGTCTGTTGTGATGATGCATTCACGGTCTCTGCGGATTGGTGGGAGCAGACGTGTGCTGGTTCTGATGTAGTAATTCATGCTGCATGGTATGTCGAGCCACGCGATTATTTACACTCAGAACGGAATCTTGATTGTTTACAGGGAACTTTGGCGCTGGCCAAAGGAGCGAGAGCCGCGGGTGTCAGCCGCTTTATCGGTATTGGTACCTGCTTCGAATATGATGTCAGTTACGGTGTGTTATCGGTTTGTACGCCGTTGTTACCACAAACACCCTATGCCAGTGCCAAAGCAGCGGCATATCTGGCCTTGTCATCCTACTTTGAGGGCAGTCACTGTGATTTTGTCTGGGCAAGATTATTTTATCTGTATGGCAAAGGAGAAAAGCCAGCTAGGCTGATTCCTTATTTGCATGACAAGTTGGCCGCGGGTTTGCCCGTAGAGCTGACTAGTGGCAAACAAATCAGAGATTATATGCGGGTCGAGTCGGCTGGTGAGCGCATCGCGGCACTCGTTTCGGCACAGCAGACTGGTGCGGTAAATATCTGTTCGGGTGAGCCGATTACTATTCGTCAGCTGGCAATGGATATTGCTGCTGAATACGGACGGCAGGATTTGCTGCGCTTTGGTGCGAGGGCCGACAATCCCTTTGATCCGCCATGTGTGCTCGGGGTGGTCTGATCATTCTTGTTTCAGGCAAGCTGCCCAAATAAATAATCATGATCTGCAGGGCATGCGGCTGATCTTATTTTGAAAATGAGTGGGGATATCAATGAAAAGTGATCTGGAGGCGTTCAAGGGCGAGTGCCAGCAGAATATGCAGGTACAGGCGGCAGATAGCCGCTTTGTGAAAAGCGCTGCTGACTTTTTGACGCAATCGGTGGGGCACAAGTATTCCTACAATTTCGAATGGCTGGGTATGCCCATCATTCAGTACCCGCAAGATATCGTTGCTATGCAGCAACTGGTATGGGAAGTAAAGCCGGACCTGATCATCGAGACCGGCATTGCTCGCGGCGGCTCGCTGGTGTTTTATGCCTCATTACTTGAGCTGAATGCCCTGTGTGGCGGTCCTGGTGATGCGCGGGTGCTCGGTATCGATATCGATATTCGACCGCACAATCATGCCGCCATCCAGCAACACCCGATGGCTCATCGTATCGAGATGCTGCAAGGATCCAGTATTGCTGACGACATGATCGCCCAAGTACAAGCGAGAGCACTGGGGGCCGGCAAGATTATGGTGCTACTGGATAGCAATCATACTCATGAGCACGTATTGGCCGAATTACGCGCTTACGCTCCGTTGGTCAGTTGCGGCAGTTACTGCGTGGTCTTTGATACCCTGATTGAAGACATGCCGGCAGATGCCTACCCCGATCGCCCCTGGGGCAAGGGGAATAATCCTAAGACCGCTGTCTGGCAGTACCTGAAAGAAAATGCCGATTTCGAGATTGAGCAAGGTATGGATCAGCGCTTGCTGATTTCTGTTGCTCCAAGTGGTTATTTGAAGAAAATTCGTTAACACCATGCCCTTCCTGCCGACCAAGCCACTGAAAAACCGGTTGACCATATTCATTACCAGCTATAACTACGCGCACTACATTGATCAGGCTATTGAGTCTGTACTCAACCAGACTTCGGCAGATTGGAATCTGGTTATTCTTGACAATCGATCGACTGACAACACTTCTGAAGTGGTTGCGCGCTATCTGGATGATGCGCGAATCTCATTCTATGTACGCCCAGAGAATATTGGTCATCGTGGGAATACCTTGTCTGGCTACCGTGATCTGGACAGTGAGTTTATATCTGCTTTGCAAGCAGATGATTTGCTTGAGCCTGAGTTTGTTGAACGTGCATTGCAGGCATTTGATTTACATCCTCAAATTCCCTTTGTGGCACAAAAGTGGAAGCATTATATCGAGGTCAGTGGCAAATACGCCGACCCGAAAACGACACCATTTCCTGCGGACTTTAGTGGCCTGATCCGCATTTCGCCATTCTTATGCTTCTGTAACTTTATTCCCTTGCATCTGGCTGTCTTTCGTCAAGCCTGCCTTGAAGAGGCGCTGATTGCTCTGGAACAGTCACCCTTGCAGCAGCTGTGCGAGGTGCCGCTGTTCAAAACCTGTGAGGACATATTTGGTCCGAGTTATTACATTTCGGCGGTCGGGGGGTATTGGCGGCGTCACGATGAGCAGATTAGCAACAAGCATATGGGTAATGCCGTAGCCAGCATTGAGGAACCACTGGAGCGCCTTTGGTATGCGCGAGAGGCGAAAGACCCGAATCCAGACTGCGTCTTTATGTCTTTGCTTACTTTTAATTGGAGGACTGGCAGAACGTCGTATCGCCAGGCCTTAAACTGGTTGACTGGCGAGCAGGGGCAGGTATTTCTTCAAAGTCACCGTTTGTCAACCGATATGGCTACACTGAACCGGTGGTTCGATCTGGCTTTTGTCTTGGGACTAAAGCGTACAGTGAATACACCATTTGACGTGTATAAGGGTGATGATATTGAACTGCTGTTATTACACTATTCTGAGTGGCGGCAATTCAACAGCCTGCGCGCTATCCTCGAGCATGCTGCCATAGTACTTGGTCCAACAGTTTTGCCAGTAGATGAGATTGATGCGCTATGTTCAGCAGCAGAGAAACGCCGTAATACTTGGTATATCGCTTCCCGACTGTTTGTCCGAGCTGCCATGTGGTACACGACGAAGATGGCGAGGCTATGAAGAGCTGAGGACACGTCTTGAGTACATCTGGGAATGAGAGGGCGATTTGTGCTGGTGGTACCGACGTTGAGCATCCGAGACTGATGTGGAGAATAATGTGGCAAAACGAGTATTGTTGACCGGCGCAACTGGTTTTGTTGGTCGCCATATACTGCCGAAGGCCGGCAATCCTTTTGATCTGCCATATGTGCTGGGTCTTGTTTGAACATACTTGCAGCAGGCAGATCATGTTGCTCTGCCGATCTTTAGAGTATTTATGTTACGGCCAATCGTCATTCGGTTGACCGTATTGAGAAATAGGTGGGGATATCAATGAGAAGTGACCTCGAAGCGTTCACGAAAGAGTGCCAACAGAATATGCAGGTACAGGCGGCAGATAGCCGCTTTGTGAAAAGCGCTGCTGACTTTTTGACGCAATCGGTGGGGCACAAGTATTCCTACAATTTCGAATGGCTGGGTATGCCCATCATTCAGTACCCGCAAGATATCGTTGCTATGCAGCAACTGGTATGGGAAGTAAAGCCGGACCTGATCATCGAGACCGGCATTGCTCGCGGCGGCTCGCTGGTGTTTTATGCCTCATTACTTGAGCTGAATGCCCTGTGTGGCGGTCCTGGTGATGCGCGGGTGCTCGGTATCGATATCGATATTCGACCGCACAATCATGCCGCCATCCAGCAACACCCGATGGCTCATCGTATCGAGATGCTGCAAGGATCCAGTATTGCTGACGACATGATCGCCCAAGTACAAGCGAGAGCACTGGGGGCCGGCAAGATTATGGTGCTACTGGATAGCAATCATACTCATGAGCACGTATTGGCCGAATTACGCGCTTATGCTCCGTTGGCCAGTTGCGGCAGTTACTGCGTGGTCTTTGATACCCTGATTGAAGATATGCCGCCAGATGCCTACCCCGATCGCCCCTGGGGCAAGGGGGATAATCCTAAGACCGCTGTCTGGCAGTACCTGAAAGAAAATACTGATTTCGAGATTGAGCAAGGTATGGACCAGCGCTTGCTGATTTCTGTTGCTCCAAGTGGTTATTTGAAGAAAGTCCGTTAACACTATGCCGAACCTGCCGACCAAACCACTGAAAAACCGGTTGACCATATTCATTACCAGCTATAACTACGCGCACTATATTGATCAGGCTATTGAGTCCGTACTCAACCAGACTTCGGCAGATTGGAATCTGGTTATTCTTGACAATGGATCGACTGACAACACTGCTGAAGTGGTCGCGCGTTATCTGGATGATGCGCGAATTTCTTTCTATGTACGCCCAGAGAATATTGGTCATCGTGGGAATACCTTGTCTGGCTACCGTGATCTGGATAGTGAGTTTATATCTGCTTTGCAAGCAGATGATTTGCTTGAGCCTGAGTTTGTTGAACGTGCATTGCAGGCATTTGATTTACATCCTCAAATTCCCTTTGTGGCACAAAAGTGGAAACATTATATTGAGGCCAGTGAGGAGTATTCTGAGCCTCGGACGACGCCGTTCCCTGCGGACTTTAGTGGCCTGATCCGCATTTCGCCATTCTTATGCTTCTGTAACTTTATTCCCTTGCATCTGGCTGTCTTTCGTCAAGCCTGCCTTGACGAGGCCTTGGTGGCACTAGAACAGTCACCCTTGCAGCAATTGTGCGAGGTGCCGCTGTTCAAAACGTGTGAGGACTATTACGGTCCCAGTTATTACATCTCGGTAGTAGGTGGGTATTGGCGACGGCATGATGAGCAGATTACAAATAAGCATGTTGGTAATGCCGTAGCCAGTATTGAAGAGCCGTTAGAGCGGATCTGGTATGTACAGAATGCTGCTAATCCATATCTCTACACACACTTCATGTCGTTGGTAACGTTGTATTGTTTGAATAGTCGGGCAACTTTGAAAGCCAGCGCTCAATGGTTGTTGAGCAAGGATGGACGAAAGTTTGCCAAGAGCCAGCGCTTGGACATTGACGATGAATTAGCACTTGGGCTGGAAGATCTGGCGTTGGTGCTGGGACTTAAACGTACGGCCTATACGCCATTCAGTGTGCTGGACAGGGATGATCTTGGTGGATGGCTATTGAGCTACGCCAAGGAGCGTGGTGTTTGCAGTTTGCGTGATGTTCTGGAACAGGCATTGTTGCGATTGCCTGACGGGTTGCTGCACGCTAATGAGATAGACAAGCTAGTCGAGCATTTCAAGATTGATCTTGATGACCTAGAGGACCATGGCCAGCAGCAAAAGAAAAAGGCATCAGTCATCAGTAGCGGCAGCTATGCGGAGTGGATTGATCGGCATAGTATTTCGGAAGCGGAAACCGATGGTTTTGCCATGCGTTACAAGCAGCGCGGCGGGGCCAAGAGTTTTGATTTGCTTGTTCGAATGAACGAGGGTGAACAAGACTTGTTGGCGCAGACACTTGATAGTCTGCAGCGTTTGCTGGTCCCCAGTTGGCGCTTGGTAGTCGTTGCCGATCAGCCTGCGGTCGACCCTGCATTCGATAGTCATCAAAATCTTGCCTGGATTCAGGTTGCCTCGCTAGAGGATGAAACCGCCCTTGCGGAGGGGTTCAATTATCTTGCGGCCAACTCCAATGCCGATTATTTTGCTTTACTGCCAATTGGCTTTCTGATCGAACCGCATGCCTTGTTGATGATCGAGGACTATTTTGTCCTGCATCCCGAGTGGCAACTGTTGTATACCGATCATGATTATGTGAACCGTGATCTGTCATTATCAAGACCACAGTTCAAGCCAGACTTCGATCGCTATTATCTTTACTCTTACGACTACATCGGACAGTCCGTTATTTTTGGCCGTGATGTATTGCATGATTTGGGTGGTTTACATGCCTATCCCGAAGCTGAGGTTTTTGATCTGCTGTTGCGCGCAAGCGTCGAGTTGGAAGAGGGGCGAATTGGCCATCTGGCAGAACCGTTGTTGCACTTCCCCGAGCGAAGCAGTGCTTTACGGCATCTGTCGTACGCGGCGCGCAAAGTTGCTCTTGAGCAGTTCATCATCCGGAGTGGAATTGATGCGACGGTTGGTAGCTCACTTCATGATGATGTTTTTCATATCGACTTTGCCCTGAGCGCCAGACCTTTGGTGTCTGTCATTATCCCGAACAGGGACAAGATCGAGTTCTTGCAGCCTTGTATCGAGAGTCTGCTCAAGCGCACAGACTATACCGATTACGAAATTCTGGTAGTGGATAACGACAGTCATGATCCTGACGTGCTCCAGTATTACCTCCAGCTTGAGAGTCGCTTGGGTGATCGGCTCCGTGTGTTGCGCTATCCGCATCCGTTTAACTTTTCGGCGCAAGTGAACTTGGGTGTTGAGGCGGCTCGTGGCGAGTATGTTGTACTACTGAATAATGACACGGAGGTAATTCAATCCAACTGGCTGGAAAGAATGTTGTCATTGGGTCAGCAAGAGAATGTGGGGGCTGTCGGTGCACGCCTGTTGTTCCCTGAAACAGGCAAGATTCAACACGCAGGGGTGATGAGTGGTGGTTTGCCAGGCGCAGATGTTATTGCGCATCACCAGTTTGTTGGTATGGAAGGTAATGCTGCCGGCTATATGAATCGTATCTGGTGTATGCAGAAGACGATGGTGACGGCAGCCTGCATGCTGGTGAAAAAAACGGTCTATCAGCAGGTGGGCGGTTTCGATGCCACTAATCTGACAGTCTTGTTTAATGATGTGGATTTTTGTCTTCGTCTTGAAGCTGCGGGGTACCAGAGCCTCTATCAGCCCTACGCCAGCCTTATGCATCATCACGGTGTCAGCATTTCGGCAAGTAGTGTCAGTGACATGAAGCGGCATTTATCCTCGCTGATCAGGGATGCCGGCGAGCGCGAATACATGCTGAAGGCCTGGTTGCCAAGGTTGGCCGCAGATCCTGCATTCAACCGGAATCTTGATCTGGCTAATAGTCGGCATCGGGTTAGTGCATTACCGGCTCCATGGGATCCCAAGCTTGCGCATCTGCCAAAGGTTCTGGCCAATCGTTTGACTGGTGGTAGTGGTGATTACCGAGTGGAGCAGCCGCTAGCTATGTTACGTAGCCAAGGTCTTATGCATACGGCAGTTATCCCCAACAGCAAAGATAAAGGCATGCGCCTTCCGTCTCCGCTGGAGCTGCAAAGACTGGCTTGCAATGGCCTTATCCTGCAGAACCCGATTACTGATCTTCATCTGTTTTATCTTGAGGCATATCGCAAGTATTTGCCGGATGTGCGGATTTACATCGCAATTGATGATCTATTGGGTGCTGTGCCGGAAAAGAGTGGGGTTTATGTTTACCACCAACGTCATTTCCGGGATGCGCGCTCACGCTTGCGTCGGGCATTAAGCATGGCTGACAGGATGATTGTCAGTACACAGCCACTTGCGGATGCCTTTGCAGACATGATCGATGACATTATGGTCGTGCCAAATCGGCTGAAGAAATTTGATTGGGGGGCTTTGCGTAAGCCAAGGGTACCGTTGGCAGGGAGAAAGTTGCGAGTGGGTTGGGTTGGCGCGCAGCAACATCAGGGAGATCTTGAGTTGATTGCTGAGGTGGTCAAACAAACTGCTGAGGAGGTGGACTGGATCTTCATGGGGATGTGGCCGGAAGGTGTTGACGAGTTCATCAAGGAGAAGCACGGCTCGGTTCCGTTCCGGGACTATCCTGCAAAGGTTGCGGAGCTAGAATTGGACATTGCGCTGGCACCTTTGGAGGATAATGCTTTTAATGAAGCTAAAAGCAATTTACGTCTTCTCGAGTATGGTGCAATGGGATGGTCAGTTATTTGCTCGGATGTCTATCCTTACCGAACTAATAATGCACCGGTGTGCCGTGTCGATGGCAGTGTCGAACAATGGCTGTGCGAGATCCGTGCAAGGATTGCAAACCCTGAATTGGCTTGGCGTGAAGGTGATAAATTGCGCGCGTGGGTTGATCGGTTTTACTGGCTCGAGGAGCATCCACAGGACTGGTTGACTGCATTGACGTAAAAAAAGCTAAAGTTCCGTTTACGCTGGGCGATATAGAGTCATAAGCAAGATGCAATAGAGTCATAAGACCAAGCATCAAGATAAACTTAAGATTAAGTGAGGTACCAAAATGCCAATCATCGTTAATAGCAATATTGCTTCCCTGAATGCCCAGCGTAACCTGAACGGTTCTAACCAATCCTTGGCAACATCTTTGCAGCGTTTGTCTTCTGGTTTGCGTGTGAACAGTGCTAAAGATGATGCTGCAGGCTTGGCTGTTGCTGAAGGCTTGACTTCCCAAATTCGTGGTAACAATCAGGGCGTGCGCAATGCCTATGATGGCATCTCGGTTGCGCAGACTGCAGAAGGTGCTTTGGGTCAGGTTGGTAATAACCTGCAGCGTATCCGTGAAATTGCAGTGCAGGCATCTAACGGCGCAATTTCTGATGGCAATCGCTCCCAGCTGCAAAAAGAAGTTGACCAGCTGACCCAAGAAGTTTCGCGGATTATTACCACAACCAATTTTAACGGAACTGCCCTGCTGTCTGGTGGCTCCAGCATTACCTTCCAGGTTGGTGCTTCAGGTACTGCTGACAACCAGGTTGTTACTACTGGTGTTGATATGACTGCAATTGGTGGTTACACCGCTGATTTGACAGCAACTGGTACTGTTGATGTAACAAACTCTGGTGCTGCGTCTGCTGCGATTTCGGCAATGGATGCTGCTATTAGTGAAGTAACCAATACCCGTGCGACCTTTGGTGCGATTCAGAACCGGTTCGAAGCAGTTATTGCTAACATGCAGAACTTTACTGAGAACCTGAGCGCATCCAAGAGTCGTATTATGGATACAGACTTTGCTGCTGAAACTGCAATGATGACTCGTAATCAGATCCTGCAACAGGCTGGTACTTCAATTCTTGGTCAGGCAAATCAGTTGCCTCAAGCTGCTCTTTCTCTGCTGAGAGGCTAATAAAGATCAAGTGGTGAGAGTCTGAAGGTTTGGTACCTTATACCCGGCAATTAGCCGGGTTTTTTTATGGAGCGGTGATTCAGCATTTGTATTGACGCGACTGTAATGACCCAGCCCTTTCTGCACAGGTTAGGCTGCTAATTGATACGCCATCGCTGGAGTCTTCATCCCTAAAGCCTGATGCGGGCGTCGGTGGTTGTAGAACCCAATCCAGTTTGCAATCACCCGGCCAACCCGCGCACAAGATCATGATCCGGTCGTCCGCTTCGAAACCGAACCGGGTGTACAGATGCAAACCGACCTTGTGGTGTTTCGTCGAGGCAAGTCGCCACTCTCTGCCTTAGTGGCAACCTTGGGCTACAGCTGTTTATCCTTTGTGCGCTTTGTCGCCAGTGAAGGCTTCGAGCCTGTGCGAACCTGCCTGCAGGCTGCCTGCGATTACTTTCAGGGCATGCCGCAACAGGTGCTGTTCGACAATATGAAAACCGTGGTACAGAACCGCGATGCCTACGGCCGCGGGCAGCACCGTTTCCATCCCGGCCTCAGCTTCTAGCAGGAAGCCGATGATCTGTTCTTCGGTGAAGCGTTTCTTCATGTCCAATCTCCACGTCATGGTGATTGGACTCTAAAAGTTACGAGCTACTCAGTCGCGGGGAAATGTCGGGGGTAACGTTACTGTCTATGCTTGGTGTCCGGATTGACTGGATAGCTACCGTCCCCGACCTTTGCAGCCAAGGCAATGGGTTCGGGTGAGTTCCAGATGGATGATTCGTCTTGATAATGGTACCTGCAATATTGTTAAGTATTGTTTGTTAATGGTGGCTTCATTTGAAATCCTGTGGTTTTGGAGCAACAGGTGTCGAAGTATTGATATCGATCGATACAGAAGGACTGTAGTTATTCGATAATCAGTCGATAAACTCCAATATGAGTAGCTGTATTTATTTATTTTGCTGCATTTTGCTACATGGCAAGGCGCGGTTTTTATTGAATGGTGGACAACGATGAGCTTCTTTACAGGTTTGACAACCACACAAGTCGCCGGCCTTAGTACAACCACAATCGCGTCACTAAGTACGACCGACATAGTTGGAATCGCGACAAACCAAGCTGCTGCGTTGACCACCGCACAAATAGCCGCCCTGACGACTGCGCAGGTGGCTGCGCTGGAGACGGCAGATCTGGCAGCCCTGACGACGACCCAGATCGTGGCGCTGGGGACGGCACAGGCCGCAGCCTTGACGGCGACCCAGGTAGCCGGCATGACCACGTCGCAAGT
>NZ_CEETQT010000009.1:0-10588 GCF_979366295.1 Vogesella lacus | reverse complement strand
GCCGCTGACGACAGCGCAAGCCGGTGTGCTGAGTGCGACGCAGGTAGCGGCGCTGACGACGACACAGCTGGCGGCAATGGAAGTGGCGGACATCAGCAAGCTGTCGACGGCAGCGATTGCAGGTCTGACGTCAAGCCAGGCATCGAACCTGACGACAGGTCAGATTGCGGCGCTGACGACCACGCAGATTGCGGCACTGGAGACAGCGGATCTGGCGGCGCTGACGACCACGCAAGTGGTGGCCTTGACGACAGCCCAGGCGGGTGCCTTGAAGTCGACGCAGGTTGCGGCGATGACGACCACGCAGATTGCGGCGATGGAGACGGCTGACGTGAAGGCAATCAGTGCTGTGAGCATTTCGGCAATGACTGGAGTGCAGGCTGCGGCAATGACAACGGCTCAGCTTTCTAATCTGACGATGGCGCAGGTTGATGTCATCAATAAGTCTCAGATGACGTCTGCGCAACTGGATGCTTTGGCCTTGTCAACACCATTAGTGCTGGATCTGGATGGAAATGGTATTTCTACGTTGAGTTATACCCATAATGTTCAATTCGATCTGCATGCTAAGGGAGAGAAGATTGTGACTGGCTGGGTTGGTCAGGGTGATGGATTGCTGGTTCTGGATATCAATCATGACGGAGTGATAAACGATGGTAGTGAGTTGTTTGGAGAGGCATTCAAACTGACTGATGGCACTACTGCAGAGAATGGTTTTGTTGCACTTGCATCACATGATGGTAACCATGATGGTCGGATTGATGCTCAAGATGCAATCTTTGCCGCTCTGAAAGTGTGGGTGGACGCCAACCATGACGGTGTTAGTCAAACTAATGAGTTGTTTAGTTTAGCGGCGCTACATATCAAAGCGTTTGAGATCGATGCCAAACAAGTTTCACAGATGAGCAATGGTAACTTGATTGGTTTGATTGCTTCTTTCATTACCGATGATGGTGTGAAGCATGGATTGGCGGACGTTTGGTTCCAGACTACTGGTCAGCATATGTCTGAAAATGCTACAAATATGGAGGTAGCCAATATGCTTCTAACGCTTGTTGGACAGTCTCAGCAAATGATTGATCTGCTTTGATGCTTTTAATGGATAGTGAAAGGTAGAGTAATTACCTTGTACTTTCAGGCAGCTGATTACCCCCCGTTTGGGGGGTAATCATTTTGTTATGGTCAACAAATTTCGGACAGAAAATTAAGCTTCTTCTCCTTGCCTCTGGCGGAGTACCGCCATTGCCTGAATGAGGGCGCTGCCAGTTGTAATACGCCATCAAGTACATCCCCACATCCCGATTGACTTCCTCGAACGACACGTAGCCCAGCTTGGGAATCCATTCCGTTTTCAGGCTGCGAAATAACCGCTCCATCGGGGCGTTGTCCCAGCAACAGCTGCGACGGCTCATGCTCTGCGTGATCTGATAACGCCATAGGCGTTGCCTGAACACGCGACTGCCATACTGGCAGCCCTGGTCACTGTGAAACAGCACGCCCTTGGGCTTGCCGCGCTGTTGCCAGGCCTGATCCAGCGCCTTGTAGACCAGATCGGCATCCGGTCGCTCCGGCATGGCCCAGCCCACTACGCAGCGCGCATACAAATCCAGCACCACCGCCAGATAGGCCCAACGCTGGCCAGTCCAGATGTAGGTGATGTCTCCGCACCAGACTTGATTCATGCGCTTCGGCTGGAATTGACGATCCAGCAGGTTGGGAATGTCGGATCGCTCGGACGTCGGGATGGGATAGCGATGTTGCTCCGGCTGCTTGCTGGCCAGTCCGGCTTCACGCATCAGCTGCCGAACTTTGTAGCGGCCAGCCTGATAGCCTTCGCCCGCCAGCATCCAGACCAGACTGCTGCTGCCCGCAGATTGGCGGCTCAGCGTGAAGAGTTCGCGTACTTTGGCGCGCAATACGAGCCGTTCGCGATCAATCACAGGGCGACGCTGGCGGTAGTGGTAATAAGCAGAGCGGTAAATGCCAAAGCAACTTAATTTACTTGTAGTGACCCACTAAAAACCTGCACAGGTCATAATTCACACAGGAGCACGTGATGAGCATGACCATGGAAGACGATATCAAACGCTGGACCGCCAAGCGCAAAGCCGCGCTGGTGATGGAGATCATTCAAGGCAAGAGCACGGTGGCGGAAGCCTCTCGCGCCTTCGACCTGGCCCCCTCCGAGATCGAAACCTGGGTCGATGAGGCCAAGCGCGGCATGGAGAATGCCCTGCGTGCCAAGCCGATGGACATCCGCGAACAATACGAAAAACAGCTCAAAGAACTGCAGGAAGCCTACGGCGAAGCCATGCTGGAGCTGCGCGCCAGAAAAAAGCTGCAGTCTCTGCTGGGCGAGGACGACAAGTAGTCCACCTCGTCCGGCAGGGACTGGCAGACGACGGCATCCAGCAAGCTGTGCCGCTGGTTCGACGTGCCGCGTCGCTCGCTGTACTACCGCCCGCAAAAGGCCGCGCCCAAGCTGCAGCCGCAGCTGGCCGAGCCCATCAAGGAGATGATTGAGGAGAACCCTTCATTCGGCTACCGCACCGTAGCAGGCCTGCTGGGCATGAACAAAAACACCGTGCAGCGCATCTTCCAGCTCAAAGGCTGGCAGGTGAAGAAGCGGCCGGTGGGCTTCCGCCCTCGCGTGCAAGCCCTGCCATCGGTGGCGGTCGAGCCCAATCAACGCTGGGCCACCGACCTGTGCCGCATCTGGGCCGGTAAGGATGGTTGGTGCCATTTGGCGTTGGTGATCGACTGCTGCACCCGTGAGTTGCTGGGCTGGCATCTGTCACGCAGTGGCAAGTCCAAGACGGCCGAGTCGGCGCTGGAGCCCGCGCTGATCAACCGCTTTGGTTGCCTGGGTCGAGTGCCTCAACGCTTCCTGCTGCGCAGCTACACCGCGCTGGTGAAAAGCTACGGTTTGAAGCAGGAATTCATCACGCCGTACACACCAGAACAGAACGGGATGGTGGAGCGGGTGATCCGCACCTTGACAGAGCAGTGCGCGCACCGACACCGCTTTGAAAGCCTGGCGCATGCCAGCCGGGTGATTGCAGACTGGATCGGGTTCTACAACTACCGACGCCCGCACCAGGCTTTGAGGATGAAGACGCCTGCAATGGCGTATCAATTAGCAGCCTGACCTGTGCAGAAAGGGCTGGGTCATTACATACTGTCCGAAATTTGTTGACCACAACAATGATCACAGCGAATCCAAGGAACTATTCAGGCAAAGCCTCCGAGTAAGCGTTCTTGCGGTAATGCTTGGATCTGGGCATGTGGGCCTCTGTTCGTACAGAGTGCTGATTATGCATTTTCATCGATTGAAGTCGGCTGCCGCTTGCATAGAAATGGGAAATGTACAGGGAAACAATGCAGAGTCCTAAAAAGGACTTTAGTTCGTTATTTTTTGGTCGATAAGACGAGTGAGCGATTGGTGTAAAAAACGTGGAGCGTGCTCCCGAGCCAAGTCGCCATAATAACGGAGTTTAAAATGCCTATCATCGTAAATAGCAACATTGCCTCGCTCAATGCGCAGCGCAATTTGAACTCGTCCAACACTCAGTTGGCTGGTTCTTTGCAGCGTTTGTCATCCGGTTTGCGTGTAAATAGCGCCAAAGATGACGCTGCTGGCCTTGCCGTATCCGAAGGTCTTTCTTCGCAGATTCGTGGTAATACTCAGGGTATCCGTAATGCTTATGATGGCATCTCGGTAGCTCAGACTGCTGAAGGTGCCTTGGGGCAGGTGGGCGGTAACCTGCAGCGTATTCGTGAAATTGCGGTACAAGCGGCCAACGGATCTATTTCTGACGGGAACCGCTCTCAGCTGCAAAAGGAAGTAGATCAGCTGACCCAGGAAGTTTCTCGGATCATCACGACTACCAACTTCAACGGCACGGCTTTGTTGTCTGGTGGTAGCGGTATTACCTTCCAGGTAGGTGCTTCCGGTACGACCGACAATCAGGTTACAACTACTGGTGTCGAGATGTCCTCGATTGGTGGTTTTAGTTCGGATCTTACTGCTACTGGTACCGTGTCTGTGACAACTTCTGCAGCTGCTTCTGCTGCGATTTCTGCTCTTGACTCGGCTATTGAGACAGTAACCAATACTCGTGCGACTTTTGGTGCGATCCAGAACCGTTTCGAGGCTGTGATTGCAAACACCCAGAACTACGTGGAAAACCTGAGTGCATCCAAGAGCCGTATCATGGATACTGACTTTGCTGCTGAGACTGCGCAACTGACGCGTAATCAGATCTTGCAACAGGCTGGTACTGCGATTCTTGGTCAAGCTAATACTTTGCCGCAAGCAGCACTGTCACTCTTGAGATAAGTTGTAAAATGAAGAGTGTTCCCTCTCTTGTCGGTTAACTGGCAGGAGAGGGAGGCCACTTTCTGGAGGTGGGTATCATGCAAATCGGACCAATCAGCGGTGCTCTGGTAGCCAGTTCGCTGACACCAAAACAACAAGCAGAACTTCCTGTCAAACTAGGACCGGACAGTCAGTCTTTGGTTGCCTCTCCGGATGCCAGTAAGGCGGTTACTGGTGTGAAGGAGTCTCGCGAGCAGGAGAAGTCCCGAGGCAATAAGGAGAATGAAAAGTCATTTTCCCCAAGTGATCTTGCTGATGCGATCAAGAAACTTAATGAAGCAGTCAAGCTTTATAAGGGAGATTTGCAGTTCATGACGGATGACGATACTGAGCTGCAAGTGGTAAAGGTGGTTGACCGCGGCACCAAGGAATTGATTCGACAAATTCCCTCGCCGGAGGCAATCAGAATAGCCAAGGCTATAGATGAGTTCAGTAGCATCTTGCTTAAAGAAGAAGCTTGAACTTGGTAGTCAGTTAGTAATGTGATGGAGAAATAAGATGGCTATTACGATGCCCGGCAGTAATTTTGATGTACAAGGGCTAGTGTCACAGCTTGTATCTCTAGAGCAGACACCACTGACCCAAAGTAAAAGTCGTCAGAGTAATTACAGTAATCAGGTGTCCGACTTGGGTAAGCTGAAGTCGGCATTATCGGACTTCCAATCTTCAATGCGTGCGCTGATTTCTGGTACGGCATTGAACGCAAACAAAGCAGACGTGAGTGATGCCCAGGTACTTAAAGCCTCGGCAAACAGCTTTGCATCTGCGGGTACATATGTGGTGAATGTCTCTGCATTGGCTGCTTCGCAGACATTGGCACTTTCCTCGTTCGACAGTGGGACTCAGACCGGGAAAATAACTTCAGCAACTGCGACGTTGGGTAATACGGCAGGAGATTTTACAATTTCGTTGCCATCAGGTGATACGACGATTACCTTGGCGGCTGACACTTCTTTGCAGGCTATTAGTGATGCCATTAATGCGAA
Source organism: Vogesella lacus (assembly GCF_979366295.1). NCBI lineage: Bacteria > Pseudomonadati > Pseudomonadota > Betaproteobacteria > Neisseriales > Chromobacteriaceae > Vogesella > Vogesella lacus. Next base: position 5,224 of record NZ_CEETQT010000009.1, on the reverse strand, counting down.
GGGGATTGATGTTTCTGCATCCGTTGTTAATAGTGGGGCAGAGGGCTTCAAGTTGGCCTTATCCAGTAAAAAATCCGGTTCAGATGGCGCTTTCTCGATAACTGGCGGCGATGGAATCGGGTTGGGTTTTCTGAATTACGATAAAGCCATGGTGGACTCAGGCAATACGGCGCATGCGGCCAACCTTGCGAAGCGTACCGCTGCGCCGACAGACGCTCAGTTAACCATCAATGGCGTAGCTATCACCGCATCAAGCAATAAATTGACCGAGGCAATGACTGGTCTTGAGGTGAGTCTGTTCAAGACGGGTACCTCCACAATCACGGTTAGTCGCGATAATGATGCTGTCATCAAGAATGTTCAGTCGTTTGTTGATGGTTTTAATAAAGTGAAGTCCCAAGTCGATGGGATGTACAAGCAAACCAGCACAGCTGGTGCAATTACTGATTCATCAGGCAAGGTGATTGGCACCGCTAGTCGTCTTGATGGTTCAGTGCGAATGATGATGCAGACACTGACAACTGAGTTGGGTACCGGGCTCAGTGGCGTCTCCCTTGACAGTGGTTTTGCTTACTTGAATCAGATTGGTATCAGTATCCAGAAAGATGGTTCATTAAAGCTTGATAGCGAGGCATTCAAAAAAGCGCTGGATAAGGATCCTACGGCCGTTGCCAAGTTGTTTGGCAATAGCGATAACAATGGTTTTGCTGATCGCTTGAATTCGCGGATCAACGATATGCTTGGACCATCGGGGATGATGCAGATCCGAACTGATAGTCTCAATCAACAGATCAACTATGAAAAGCAAAAGCAGACGCAAGTCCAGACGCGACTCGATATGATGCAGGCTCGCTTGCTCAAGCAGTTTTCGGCACTAGATGCTTCGCTGGCGACAATGAAGAATCAAAGCAGTTATATGGCATCCATGCTGGGCTAATCCAGACTTGAAATTGCAGGAAGATCAATAATGAATCGGTTGGCGCTACAACAATTAAATAAAGCGTATGGGCAAGATGCACTAGAGAGCTCTGTCTATGGCGCGAGTCCCGTTGGCTTGATTGTTATGTTATACGACGGTGCAATTGCCGCATTGAGAAAAGCCCAGGTAGAAATCGGTTGTTCAAACTACATAGAAAAAGGCCGATTGATTGGTAAGGGGCTCGATATTATCAATGGCCTGGATACTTGTCTGAATCTGGAGAAGGGCGGTGAAGTTAGTGGCAACCTGCGAGATCTATATCTGTACATGAAGCATAGGCTGGGGGTTGCAAACTTAAAGAATGATGCCGAGATTCTTGAGGAGGTCATCAAGCTTCTGGAGGAGCTTGGTGGTGCCTGGAAGCAGCTTGATAAGTTGCAGGGCGGTAATCAACGTGTAGGTAAGGTGTAATGCTTACTAGTGCATTGATGGTATCTGTACAGGACTATCTGGCACTGACTGAGCAACTGCTTGATTTGTGCGAGCAGGAGCAGTGGGATCAATTTTCAGAAATTGAACTGCTCAGAAATAGCGTTTTCGAACAGATTGTCGAAAACAATAATGATGCCCCCATCTCAGACGAAATGCGTGCCATAGTAGAAGTGGCTTTGGCCAAGAATGGCTTGTTGCAACAGCGGCTTGTCTCAAGGCATGAGGAATTGCAGAATTTGCTGGCTCAGACGCGCACTCAGCAGAAGATAAGCGCTACATATCGCTGAGTGCTCGCTGTTCGTTTGACGGAGCACTCATCATGACCATCCTGACCTATATTCTCGCGGTAGTTTCCATTGTGCAGTTGCTTGCCTTGGTATTCTTGTGGCGGCATATATTGCGTATCGATGCTGAACGTTCTGTTGAAGCAGCACAGTTTGATCAGATTCAGCAACAATTGTCGGCTGCTCAAAGAAATATTCATGATCTTGGATTTCTCTTCCAGCATAAAGCTGCTGAAACGCCTCGTGTAGTCGAAAAAGTGCACGATGCTGCTATTACGGCATCTCCTTACACTCAGGCTATCGAGTTGTTCAAACGAGGGCTAGGTGCGCACGATGTCGCCGAGCGTTGCGGCATTTCGCGCAGCGAAGCAGAGCTGATTCTCTCTTTGTATCGTAATAGTCCTGCTTCATGATCATCACTCCGCCAGTTCTCCCTCCGGTTAATACCCTTCCGGCAAATGGAGACCCTGCATCCGCAATTGCATCCCGTCTTGGCAGGGATAGTTCTGGTCGTTCTTCACTTGTTGAAATTGCTACTTCCCCAGCACGTTTGCCCGTGTTGCAACTGGGGGAAACTGTTTCAGCAAACATTACGGACAGGTTGGCTGATGGCAAGGTTGCAGCGACTATCAAGGGCGAATCTTTTGTCTTGAATTTACCCAGCCAAGTGCTTGCCAAGCTTGCGGGTAATGAACTGCGCTTGGGAGTGGCCAACCTTTCACCGCTGGTATTCGAGGCGACTGATCTTGCTGATGCGGCACTGATCGATGCCAGCAAAAAAACGCAGGTTGCTGAAGGCAGTGGGAAAGATCTCGGACGCCCAAGTGAACAGGGAAAAGCAGTTGCGAATGCACTGCTAAATGATCAAGGGACTCTACTCAAGACTTTGTCTCTGCCTGAGAAGCTCCCTCCGTTACAGCAAGGAGAGCTTGTCTCCGTAAGACTTGCCGAAAAATTTGCGGATGGCAGTGCGATGGTGCTGGTTAAAAACTCGGCATTCAAACTGCAGCTACCTCCGGGTACCACGATAGGTAAGGAAAGTGCTTTCATGCGGGTGACGCAGACGTCACCACAAGTTGCCTTTAGTCTTCTGTCTTTTGATACCTTACCTGATGAAAAATCGTCTCCTGTAACTTTTACAACTGCCGGCAAATATCTGACAACCTTGCTGGATGTGGCTGGGCAGCAGCCAATGGCAACTGCCAAAACCGAGAACTTGCAGGGAAAAAACCTCTTGGCGGCAGTGATATTGCATCAGGAGCCTTTACTGTCCAACCCGTCTCTACCCGATGACGCTCACCTGCAGTTGCAGAAAACTGTCGAGAAAAGTGGGTTGTTCTATGAGTCGCATCAGAAAGCCTGGGTAGATGGTCGGTTGTCACTCGATGAGCTGCGGCAGGAGCCTCAGGCAAAAATCTCATTTCAAGCAGCATCAAGCACTGGTCATTTATCTGAGCTGGGACAGCTCGTGCAGCGCCAGCTGGATGTGAATGAGCAAAAGCCGCTGGTTTTTCAGGGAATGGCTTGGCCTGGGCAAGCGGTTCAATGGGAAATTCACCACGATGATGTCGATGAACGGGAGGCGAGACAGTCAGAAAGCGAACTTGCCGCTTGGTATACACGCTTGCAGCTTGAGTTACCGTCGCTAGGTGGTCTTGCTGCCAAAGTTCGTATGGTTGGCAAGGAGTTGCAGCTGAATTTCACTGCAGAGTCTGAGGCCTCTCAGTTGATTCTCAAACATAGAGATGTTCTTGAGCAAAGGTTGGCCGCAAGTGGTTTGACGCTAGCCAGCTTGCAAGTGAAGCAGAGCGATCATGAGGACTGATAAGCGTCGTTCTGCCGTTGCGCTGAAGTATGGCGAGAATACTGCTGCGCCACAGGTTGTTGCCAAGGGCTATGGCCAGACGGCAGAGCGTATCATTGAGCAAGCCAAAGGGGCGGGGGTATTCGTGCATGACTCGCCTGAGCTGGTCAATCTGTTAATGCAGGTTGATCTTGATGCACACATTCCACCTGAACTCTATCGAGCTGTCGCCGAAATTCTGGCTTTTGTCTATTTCCTTGAACATCAGGCAAAGGACTGCGCAGTCAGTTTTGATGACTGGATGAGCAAGCGCGGTCCTTTACCGCCATAAAGTAATGGAGAAAAAATGAAGGTAGGTTATATCGGGCTTGGCATCATGGGCAGACCTTGTGTCTTGAATCTCCTGAAGGCTGGCCATGAGGTAAGTGTCTGGGCGCGGCGCCAAGAGAGTGCGGTCCCACTGCTGGTAGCCGGTGCGCACTGGGCTGCCTCTCCAGCTGAGTTGGCGTCTGCTGTTGATGTGATTGTAACTAATGTTTCCAATACCGCAGATGTCGAGCAGGTGTTGCTTGGAGAGGACGGTGTGGCGGATAGTGCTCGTGCCGGTCTTGTGTGTATTGACATGAGTACCATCTCGCCGATCGGTGCCAAGGAAATTGCTCAGCGGCTCGACAAGGTTGGTGTGAGCTTTCTGGATTGTCCGGTATCGGGTGGGGAAGTCGGAGCCATCAACGGCACACTGACTATTATGGTCGGCGGCAAGGCTGAAGCATTGCAGAGGGCTATGCCAGTATTGCAAGCCATGGGCAAGACTATTACGCATATCGGGGATAGCGGTGCAGGCCAGGTTGCCAAAGCATGTAATCAGATTGCGGTTGGTGTCGGCATTGCGGCGGTTGCCGAAGTGATGAAACTGGCCAAAGCTTGCGGGGTGGATCAGGCACCGGTTCGTGATGCATTGCTGGGCGGTTTTGCCTCAAGCAAAGTGCTGGATGTGCATGGCCTGAGGATGATCGAAGATAATTATGCGCCGGGTTTCAAAGCGTGCTTGCATCAAAAGGATATGCGTATTGTGCTGGATACGGCAGCGCAACTTGGCATCACTCTTCCTGCTGCCGAGCGGGTCAGTCAATTGATTGACGACTTGGTCTTGCATGGAGAGGGGGAGCTAGACTCTTCGGCAATTGCTAGATTGATCTGGCAGCAGAACTAAAGGGTTTCTATTTTTTGCCACGTTGCTGTCTTGGTGTCGCGGAGTGTCGGGTTGAATAGTTGGACTCCATTTTGTCTGCAAGAGGCTATGAATAGTTGGCCGCAAGAGATTGCGGCCAACTTTTTTGCATTTGTGTGTGCTTTATAATCAATGACTTGTTCACTTTGTGTGATTGTTCTGGTTTTGAGGTGTTGACGAGGTTGGGCGGGGTGGGTATAGTTCGCCTCCTCAGCTGATGACGCAGCGAAACAAAGCAAGCAAGTCAGCACCGCTCTTTAACAGACCAAATAACCGATAGGTGTAAGTATCTGGCCAAGCCAAATACTTGCACTGCAAGAGAAAGTGACACGAATCTTCGGATTCGGTTTCTTTGAACTTGCGTGCTAAAAAATTGCTTGAGATTGAACTGAAGAGTTTGATCCTGGCTCAGATTGAACGCTGGCGGCATGCTTTACACATGCAAGTCGAACGGTAACAGGGTGCTTGCACCGCTGACGAGTGGCGAACGGGTG